>JAZNDB010000064.1:0-7926 GCA_045587845.1 Faecousia sp. | reverse complement strand
ATGTCATTAAGTTAGCGTCATTGCGAAACCAGTCCGCAGACTGGTTGTGGCAATCCGTAACTTTTCCGCTGGGAGAAACGGATTCCCACGCCAGTGTGCGCACTGGCTCGGAATGACGAGTTTCCTAACTTAATGACATTGCTGTGTAAGGGGAGGTGTCTGAGCATCTGCGAAGACGGAGAGGTTGTAAGTTATCGTCCCATTACAATCCCCCAGTCAAAAATCAGATATTTTTGCCAGCCCCCTTTACACAAGGGGGCTTTTTTATTATACCTTTTCGATTGCCTGTTTCAGGTCGGCAATCAAGTCTTCCTTGTTTTCCAGACCGCAGCTAAGACGAATCAAATCTGCGCCAACGCCTGCGGCCTCTAATTGCTCGTCGGTCATCTGACGGTGGGTAGCAGAGGCAGGGTGCAGACAGCAGGTGCGGGAGTCTGCCACGTGGGTTTCGATAGCGCCCAAACGCATATGCTTCATAAAGGTCTCCGCCGCCTTACGTCCGCCCTTTAAGCCAAAGGAAATGACGCCGCAGGAGCCGTCCGGCATATATTTCTGTCCCAGTTCATAGTGGGCATCACCCGGCAGACCGCAGTATTTTACCCAAGCCACCTTTTCGTTGGCCTCCAGGAATTCTGCGATTGCCTGGGCATTCGCACAGTGCTGACGCATACGGAAAGGCAGGCTTTCCAAGCCCAGATTCAGATAAAATGCGCTCTGGGGAGATTGAATAGATCCCAAATCCCGCATAAGCTGGGCGGTACACTTGGTGATGAATGCCCCCTCCAAGCCGAAACGCTCGGTGTAGGTAACCCCGTGGTAGCTATCGTCGGGGGTGCAAAGACCGGGGAACTTGTCGGGATACTTGGTCCAGTCGAACTTGCCGCTGTCCACGATACAACCGCCCACGGCAACGCCGTGTCCGTCCATATACTTGGTGGTGGAATGGGTGACGATATCCGCGCCCCATTCAATGGGACGGCAGTTCACAGGGGTGGGGAAGGTGTTGTCGATGATCAGCGGCAGGCCGTTATCGTGAGCCGCCTTGGCAAATACCTCAATATCCAGCACGTTCAGGGCAGGATTGGCAACAGTTTCGCCGAATACCAGCTTGGTGTTGGGCTGAATGGCGGCGCAGATTTCCTCATAAGTGGCATCGGGGCTGACGAAAGTGGCTTCAATGCCCATACGCTTCATCGTCACGGAAATCAGGTTAAATGTGCCGCCGTAAATGGCAGAGGACGCTACAATGTGGTCGCCGCAGGAGGCAATGTTGAACATCGCGTAGAAGTTTGCCGCCTGTCCGGAGCCGGTGAGCATCGCCGCGCTACCGCCCTCCAGCGCCGCAATCTTTGCCGCCACCATATCGCAGGTGGGGTTCTGCAATCTGGAGTAGAAATAGCCGGAGGCCTCCAAATCGAACAGTTTACCCATATCCTCGGAAGTGGCATATTTAAAGGTAGTGCTCTGAATAATGGGAATCTGGCGGGGCTCACCGCTTTCCGGGGAGTAGCCGGCCTGAATACACAGGGTTTCTGTGCGGAGTTTCTGATCCATAAAATTCACCTCAGTAAATAGATGTGTTTATTGTAATGTGGGAAAAAGGTTTTGTCAAATGGAATCCGTTGCATTTCGGTCATTGCCAGGTGTGTCGCTTTTTGCGGGACGTCCAGAGGCCGTCCCCTACAAATGCCTACGAGGGGGCCTTTGTATTAAATGGAATCCAGTACTTCCAGCAGTTTTTCTACGTCCTCTTTGGTGGTTGCCCAGGAGGTGGCTAAGCGAATAACGGTATGCTTGTCGTCGGGCTTTTCCCAAAAGCTGTGGACTACCTTTTCTCCTAATTTTTCCCGCATCGCATCGGTGAGCTTCACAAACACCTGATTGGTGGGAGAACCGTAGCACAGCTCCAGACCCTTTTGGGTCAGCTTCTGCCGAATGGTGTCAGCAAAGGCAACAGCGGAACGGCCCAGCTCCAGATACAGCGTGTCTGTGAACAGTGTGTCGAACTGGATACCCAAGAACCTGCCCTTTGCCAGCATTGCGCCGTGCTGCTTGGTGAGGGTGTAGAAGTGGGGAATCAGCCCCGCTTTTGGGAACACCACCGCTTCACCGATGAATGCGCCGCATTTGGTGCCGCCAATGTAAAAGCAATCGCAAAGCCGCGCCAAATCTGCCATCGTCACATCGTTTGCAGGACAGGCCAGGGCATAGGCAAGTCTTGCCCCGTCGGCGTACAGATACAGATTATGTTCCTTGCAGACCTTGGAGATTGCCTCCAATTCCTCCAGAGAATACAGCGTGCCGCTTTCTGTGGGCTGGGAGATGTAAACCATTCCCGGCATAACCATATGCTCCCGATTATCGTCGGCATTAAAGGTTTTTACTAAATTTTCCACGTCCCCGGCCTTTAGCTTTCCGTCATAGCCCGGCACGCACAGGATTTTGTGACCGCCGTTTTCAATGGCGCCTGCCTCGTGACCGGCAATATGACCGGTATCTGCAGAGATTACCCCTTGATATGCAGGCAACAAGTATTTGATGACCATAGCGTTGGTCTGGGTGCCGCCTACTAAAAAATGCACCTCGGCATCGGGGGCATTGCACGCCGCGCAAATCTTTTTGCGGGCAGATTCGCAGTATTCGTCGGTACTGTAACCTGATGTTTTCTCCAAATTGGTTTCTACCAGCCGCTGTAAAATCTTCGGGTGAGCGCCCTCCAGATAATCCGATGTGAAGTATAGCTTTTCCATTGTGTTCTCCTCTCTCGGTCGCTTGCAGTTTTGTTGATTATAATATGGCTGGGCAGGTTTGTCAAACTGCATTGTAGTTGCAAAATGATGCCGATTATGATAAACTATTACCATTCTATAATAAGAGGTTTTTCTATGACCAAATATTTGTCTGTTTTCTTGATTTCGATGGTGCCGATTCTTGAGTTGCGCGGTGCAATGCCCATTGCATTGGGTATGGATATCCCATTCCCTGTTGCCCTGCTGATTTGCGTTGTGGGCAATATGCTTCCCGTACCCTTTATTTACTTTTTCGCAAGAAAAATACTGGTTTGGGGAAGTCACAAGAAATATATCGGTAAATTCTTCCGTTTTTGTTTGGAAAAAGGGGAACACGCCGGTCAAAAGCTGGTGAAAACAACCGGCCGGGGCGGTTTGTTTGTTGCGCTGATGCTGTTTGTGGGTATCCCCCTGCCGGGTACAGGCGCGTGGACAGGCACACTGGGCGCCAGCTTTTTGGATATGGGCTTTAAGTCCACGGTCTTGTCCGTTTGTCTGGGCGTAATCCTGGCCGGTATTATTATGGCGCTGGGTACTACCGGTATATTTGCTGTTTTTGGAGGTTAAATTATGGACTGCATTTTCTGTAAAATTATCGCTGGTGACATTCCCTCTACCAAGGTGTACGAGGACGAGCTGGTGTTTGCCTTTCGGGATATCAATCCCCAGGCACCCACCCATATTTTGGTGATTCCCAAGGCCCATATTGAGAGTGTCAATGGCATTTCCGGGGAGAATTCCCACGTGGTTGCCCACATTTTTGAGGTGATTCCCCAAATTGCCAAGGCCGAGGGCCTGGAGGGCGGCTACCGTGTAGTTTCTAACTGCGGCGCTGACGCAGGACAGACGGTGTTCCACCTGCATTTCCACATTTTGGGCGGCAAGGAACTGTCCTTGGAAATGGCGTAAAAAACGGACTGTCGAGGACGCCGATCCCTACAATGGGGTTGACATTTTCTGCCGGCGTGCTATAATTTACTCAATCGCATACAACTAAGTCTTCGGGGAGCCGGTGCACCGGCTGAGATAAGGCTTTTAGCCTTGACCCGTGAACCTGATACGGTCAGTACCGTCGTAGGAAAAGATGCATAAATGAGATGCCTTTTGTATCGCATTGCACCTAGACGGTTGCAATGCGATATTTTATTTTTTGGAGGTATCTCTATGGAAAGAAAAACAAAATTCGTCATCAACCGGCACGCACGGCTCTTAGCCTTGTGCGAGGGCGCAATTCTCATTGCGCTGGCAGAAATTCTCAGCTTTCTGCCCTTTTACAAGCTGCCCTGGGGTGGCTCCATTGATTTGGCAATGCTGCCCATTATCCTGGGCTGTGTCCGCTGGGGTTTCGGGCCGGGTATGCTGATTGCTACCGCCCACGCCATTTTGCAAATGCTCTTTGAGGGCGGTATCGCCATCGGCTGGCAGAGCATTGTGGGCGATTTCCTGGTGGCGTATATGGTTTTGGGCGTTGCCGGTCTGTTCAAAGGTAAATTCGCCATCGCTGCTTTGGTTGCAGGCGGCGCAAGATTTCTGGTGCATTACGTGGTGGGCGCAACCATTTGGGCAGAGTATATGCCGGAGACCTTTTTCGGTATGACAATGACCACCCCCTGGTTGTATTCTGCCCTGTATAACGGCGCGTATATGCTGCCGGACACGGTGATGGTACTCATTGCCGGCGCGCTTTTGATGAAAACGCCTGCAAAGAAATACCTTTTGGGACAGGATTTATAAACACGCGGGAGATATCCCCCTCCCGGAATTGCGGGCCGTCGAGGGCGCCGTCCCCTGCAATGGTTTGTTACGTACAAATGTAGGGGCGGAGTATTCTTCGTTATTTTCTATACATAATAACGGCAGAGAGGTTTTCTCTCTGCCGTATTTTTATGCAAAAAACCGACTTTACAGACTTCCAAAAATGTGTTAATTTAGTCATGTTGGGGAAGTTTGGAATACTTTTATTTTAACCCGTTGATTCGACCCCCAATCAGAAAGGAGTCACTCCATGTTAACTGCAAATGAAATTCTGCAATTAGTGCAAAGCCTGATCTGGCTGCTGGCCGGTGTGGGCGTCTTTATCGTAGGTATGAATTTCCTTAGCGAAGCGCTGGAAAAAGGCGCCGGCGAAGGAATGAAAAGAATGCTGGGCCGCATCAGCGGCAACCGGTTTTCCGGCGTGTGTATCGGCGCAGGCGTAACCGCCATTATTCAGAGCTCCTCCGCCACCTCCGTTATGGTCATCGGTTTGGTTAACGCCGGCGTTATGACCCTGATGCAGGCAACTCCCATTTTGATGGGCGCAAAAATCGGTACCACCATCACCGGTCTGCTGGTGTCTCTGAAGAACGACTACTTTGATATGGCTATGTATCTGCTGGCCTTTGCCGGTATTATGATGGGCTTTGCCAAGAAAGAGAAGATCAAGCTGGCCGGTCTGCTGTGCAGCGGTTTGGGCCTTATTTTCGTGGGTCTGAATATTATGAGTAGTGATCAGGCCTTTGGCAACAGCCTGGTGGAAAATCTGTTCCAGAACATCTTCCGTGTGATTGACTTCCCCCTGCTGCTGCTGTTGGTGGGCGTAATTTTCACCGCGCTGATTCAAAGCTCCTCTGCCGCCACCGGTGTTGTGATTACGATGGTGGGCGCAGGCGTTCTGGAGCTGGATATGGCGCTGTTCATCGTGCTGGGCGCAAACCTTGGCACCTGCGTCACTACGCTGCTGGCCTCCATTGGCACCAACACCAACGCAAGACGTGTCACGCTCATTTACCTGACCTTCACCTCTATCAGTATGAGCATTTTCACTGTTATCGTGTGGCTTTTCAAGGAGCCCCTCGTAACGCTGCTCACCTCTTTCTTCCCCGGCGACGACCCCATGAGCCTGCAGATGCGCACCTCCTCTTTCCACACTATTTATAATGTGGTTTCCTGCGGGATGCTGCTGCCCTTTGTAACGCCTCTGGTAAAATTTGCCGAGCGCGTTATCAAGGATAAGCCCACTTTGGAGGAGTCCCTATCCCTCAAGTATGTGGACGACCGTATGATTGCTATGCCCTCTGTGGCGCTGATGCAGGTGAAGAAGGAAATGGACTATATGTTCTCTCTGGTAGAGGAAAATATGGCCCTGTCCTTTGAGGCTATGGAAACCGAGAATCTGTCCAAAGGTAACCGGATTGAAGAAAACGAAGCCACTATCAACTTTACCAACAGCGCCCTGACCCGCTTCCTGATTAAGCTGTCCCCCAATGTGGAAGATAGCGCAGAGCAGGTCATCGGCTCTTACTTCCACGTGCTTAATGACCTGGAGCGTATTGGCGACCACGCGGAAAACTTCTACGATATCGCCACAGAAATGGAAGGCAAAAAGATTGCATTCTCTCCCAACGGTCAGGCCGATATGAAGCAAATGCGTGACAATGTAATGGCTATGCTCACCATTGCAAAGGACGCATTCGATTCCTTAAGCACCGACCGTTTGGAAGAACTGGCTGCTTTGGAAGACCAAATTGACAATATGAAGCGGGATTATACCGCCGCCCACTTTGCCCGACTGGCAGAGGGTAACTGCTCTATGGCTGTCAGCCCCTACTACTCCTCCGCCATTGCAGGCTTGGAGCGTGTGGCTGACCACCTGGTGAATGTTGGTTACAGTATCGTCAACCCCGTGGGCTCTCAAAAGGAGATTTAAGCTATGATGTATTTTGCCATCGCTCTGTTCGCCCTCACCTATGTACTGATGCTGACGTTCAGTAAGTTCAGACCCTATATTGCATTGGGCCTGCTCTGATTTTTATTGTCAGCGGTATGCTGTCGCTGGAAAACGTCCTGGGCGCAATCGATTTCAACGTGATTCTGATGATTGCCGGCACGATGGGCTTGGTTGCTCTGTTCATTGAAAGCAAAATGCCCTCTCTGCTTGCCGACCTTGTGATGGAAAAAGTGCCCAATGTAATGTGGGCTGCTGTGGCAATGTCTTTGTTTGCCGGCGTGATTTCCGCATTTGTGGACAATGTGGCTACGGTTCTGATGGTAGCGCCCGTTGCCCTTGCCATTTGCCAAAAGCTGAAAACCCACCCCGTTCCTTTTATTATCGGCATCGCCGTATCCTCCAATCTCCAGGGCGCAGCTACTTTGGTGGGTGATACCACCGCCATTATGCTGGGCTCTGCGCTGGATATGAGCTTTATGGACTTCTTCTGGTACAAAGGCGCGCCGGGTATGTTCTTTGCGGTGGAGCTGGGCGCATTGCTTTCCGGCGCCATTCTGGCATTCATTTTCCGCAAGGAAAAAGGCGCTATCCCCAAAGCAGAAGCTCGCACACAGGTTACCGACTATGTGCCTGCCGTGTTGTTGGTTGGTACTATCGTTCTGCTGATTCTGGCATCCTTTATTCCCAACAAGCCCTCTATTACCAATGGTCTTATCTGCTGCGCTTTGCTGGTGGTAGGTCTTGTTTATAACTTTGCTAAGAAAAAGACTGCAGACGCCATTCTCTCCCCTTTGAAAGAGATTGATTTTGAAACCATTGGCTTGCTTCTGGGTCTGTTTTTGATGATCGGCGGCATTTCCCAGCAGGGTGTCATCGATGCGGCGGCAAATCTTCTGGCGAAAATGGGCGGCGGCAATGTGTTTGTGCTTTACACGCTGAAAAACGGCGATTTCTTCAAAATCGGCATTCCCTTCACCCTGGCAGCCATCATTCCCGCTTACATCTATTTGTGGATTTTCTACGGAATTTGATTGCATAAAACCCGCCCCCTCTGACGAGGGGGCGGGTTTTTATAGCTTTCGGCGGCGGGAGCAAGCCCCCGCCCTGCAAATCTTCTACATATAATTTATCCAATTGCCACTTGGTGGGATTTTCATAAATATACTTTACGATTTCATCATAATCCCCTTGCCCTCTTATAATATGTTCATAAAAAGAGGTTTGGAACAAATTTTCAACGGGTTTCGCCTTTTTGCAGGCCCGGGTCGTCAGGGATTTATACGCACATACCACATCCATTAACGTAGGGCGGGGGCTTGCTCCCGCCGGACAATCCTCTATAATAAAAATAACGTGGATATGGTTGGGCATAATTACATATTGGTCTATCCGCAAACCAGAATACCGTTTTTCCAACAATAAAAGTTG
>JAZNDB010000063.1:0-10004 GCA_045587845.1 Faecousia sp. | reverse complement strand
GGAACTTTCCGAATATCAAAGCTTCCACGCTCTGTTTGAACAAGATGTCTTTGAGGCAATCAGCCTGAAAAAATGCGTGGAAAGCCGCATTTCCGCAGGTGGAACCAATGAGGCATCTGCCCAAGAACAAATCAAATACATAGAAAAATTTATTTAGGAGGAAAACAAAATGAAAAAGTTAATCGCAATCGCATTGGTACTGGTTATGGCGCTGTCCCTGGTGGCTTGTGGCGCAAAGGAAGAAACCGGCGCAAAGATCGCTGTGCAGAAGGGCACCACCAGCTTTATGTATGCTGACGCTCTGGCCAACACCAAGACCACCACTTACGACACCTTCGCACTGGCTGCTAAGGATATGATCAACGGCAACGCTGATTACCTGTTCGTAGACAAGACCACCGCTAAGGCACTGCAAAAGGAAATCACCGGTCTGAAGATCATTGAGATTGCCCTGTCCAGTGAGAACTACGGCATCGGTATCGACAAGAACCAGGCTGACCTGAAGACCAAGATCGACCAGATTCTGGTTGACAAGGCTGCTGAAATCGACGCCATCAAGGAAAAGTATATGAACGGCGAAGAAGACAAGTATGTTGGCGTTACCTCCGGCACCAAGGACGGCAGCAAGGCAGCTGAGCAGCTGGTTGTTGCTACCAACGCTGAGTTCGCTCCTTGGGAGTACAAGGAAGGTAATCAGTTCTACGGCATCGATATGGAAATCGCAAAGCTGTTCGCTGACGAGCTGGGTCTGGAGCTGGTTATCGACGATATGGAGTTCGACGCAGTTGTAGGCGCAGTTGGCAAGCAGAATGTTGACATTGCTATGTCCGGCATCACCATCACCACCGAGCGTCTGCAGGTTATCAACTTCTCCGAGCCCTACTACACCGAGTCCATCGTTTGCGTAGTTAAGGAAAGCAACACCGAGCTGGATTCCGCCGGCACCGTTGTGGATATGCTGAACGTAATTTGCAAGAAGTAATCTAAGAAAACAGAAAAGGTAAGTGAAGGCTTAGTGGAAGCGCTAAGCCTTCACTTTGGTTAAAAATATGACTATAACTCAAATGTGGAACGAATTTATCAAGCAGTTTATCACCCTGAAGGGCTATGAAAATGTCCTGAACGGTGTGTGGGTCACCCTGCGGATTGCGGTGTTCGGCTTGCTGATCGGTATTTTGATCGGTACGATTATCGCAGTGGTGCGGGTGATGCCCAAGTATAAGCTGCTGCCCAGAATTTTGGATAAAATCTGCGTCTGCTATATTGAACTGTTCCGTGGCACACCTATGGTGGTGCAGCTACTCATTGGCTACTGGGTGCTGCTGCCGGCGATGGGTATCACCGTTGACTCCGGTGTGCCTGTGGCGATTATCGTGTTCGGTCTCAACAGTGGCGCTTATGTCAGTGAGATTATGCGCAGCGGTATCCAATCCGTAGATGCAGGCCAGATGGAAGCCGGCAGAGCCGTGGGTCTGACCTATGCCACTACGATGCTGAGAATCGTAGTGCCCCAGGCGATCAAGAATATTCTGCCCACCCTGGGCAACGAGTTCATCGTGCTGATCAAAGAGACTTCCATTGTCAGCTTTATCGCGGTGACGGACCTTTACAAATCCTTCAAGCAGTTAGGTGACCCCACCTATGATTACACAATGCCCTATTTGATGCTGGCGCTGACCTATCTTGTGATGGTGCTGCTGATCTCCTGGGGTGTAAGAGCGCTGGAAACAAGAATGAAGAAGAGTGAAAGATAATATGGAAAAGCAGTTAATTTTATCAGTAAAAGGCCTGGAAAAAACATTCGGAGAAACCAAGGTTCTCAAGGGAATTGATCTGGATGTTTACGAGGGCGATGTGGTGGTGATTATCGGACCCTCCGGTTCCGGTAAATCCATCTTTTTAAGATGCGTCAACTGTCTGGAAGACCCCACCGGCGGTTCGATTATGTTTGACGGTGAGGATTTGGCAGATATGAAGGTGGATATCAATATCCACCGGCAGAAGATTGGTATGGTGTTCCAGCAGTTCAACCTGTTCAACAATCTGTGTGTGCTGGACAATATTACTCTGGCGCCTGTGATTATTGCGAAAAAGAACAGAAAGAAGCTGCGTCAGCAAGGTAAAACCGTGGCAGAAGTGAAAATGGACGCGGAAAAACGGGCAATGGAATTGCTGAAAGCCATCGGCCTGGAGGAAAAGGCAGCAGCCTATCCCTCCCAGCTTTCCGGCGGACAGAAGCAGCGTGTTGCCATCGTCCGGGCTTTGGCGATGGATCCCAAGGTAATCCTCTTTGACGAGCCCACCTCTGCGCTGGATCCGGAAATGGTGGGCGAAGTGCTGGACGTTATGAAGGACCTTGCCAAGGCGGGTATGACAATGGTTGTGGTCACTCACGAAATGGGCTTTGCCCGTGAGGTTTCCAACCGGGTAATCTTCATTGACGAGGGTGTAATCGCTGAGGAAAACACCCCCGCCGAGTTCTTTGGTAACCCCAAGAGTGAGCGTCTGAAATCTTTCTTATCAAAGGTGTTGTAATATGAAAGGCAGAGATTTTTTGAAGCTGCTGGACTACACCTCCGAAGAAATTCTGGAGCTGATCGACCTGGCAGCGGACTTAAAGGCAAAGAAAAAAGCAGGAATCCCTCACAAAATCCACGAGGGTAAGAACATTGTCCTGCTCTTTGAAAAGGATTCTACCCGTACCCGTTGCGCCTTTGAGGTAGCCGGCGCGGATTTGGGTATGTCCGTCACCTATCTGGGACCCAGCGGCTCTCAGATGGGCAAAAAGGAGTCCATTGCCGATACCGCCCGGGTCTTAAGCCGTATGTACGACGGCATTGAGTACCGTGGTTTCGGGCAGAATATTGTGGAAGAACTGGCGAAGTTCTCTGATGTTCCTGTGTGGAACGGCCTGACCAACGAATTCCACCCCACCCAGATTCTGGCGGATATGCTCACCATTCGGGAGCGTTTCGGCAAGCTCCGGGGCTTGAATTTCGTGTATATGGGTGACGCTCGGTACAATATGGGCAACTCTCTCATGGTAGGCTGCGCCAAGCTGGGCTTGAACTTCACCGCTTCTTGCCCGGAAAAATATTTCCCCGATAAGGCGTTGATTGCCCAGTGTGAGGAAATTGCCAAGGAAACCGGTTCTGTTTTGAAGTTTGAAACCGACGCAAAGGCAGCCGTAAAGGATGCAGACGTCATTTACACCGACGTTTGGGTTTCTATGGGTGAGCCGGACGAGGTTTGGGCAGAGCGAATCAAGGAATTGATGCCCTATCAGGTGAATAGCGCGCTGATGGCAGCCACCGGCAAGGCAAGCACCGTGTTTATGCATTGCCTGCCCGCCTTCCACGATTTGAACACCAAGATTGGCAAGGAGATTGGCGACAAGTTTGGCATTACCGCCATGGAGGTCACCGATGAAGTATTCGAGAGCCAGCAGTCCATCGTTTTTGACGAGGCAGAAAACCGTATGCATACCATTAAGGCGGTTATGGCCGCAACACTATAACAATGATAAAAAGAGCAACTTGGAATTTCCAAGTTGCTCTTTTTGATTAATTCACAAATTGTTTCTTCTGCTTGGTGTAGAATAGCAGACCCAACACAATCCAAACAATCAGCAGGAGATAAGACTCTTTGCCGAAGTGAACGCCGGACAAACCGGGAATGGGGATTAGCTGCAGCACCACAAATGCAAGGGAGAAAATAACACCGGTGACGGCCATAGTCTTCAGGAAGGGTGTACCGTCGCCATCTCTTTTCATAGTGACAATCGTGGAGGCGCAGGTGAAGAAATAACCCACGGAAGCGCCGATTGCGCACATGTCCACGAACCAACCCAGAGCCTCACGGCCGAGGATAGGACCGGAGAGGGAAATAATGATACAGAAGATCATAGCGTTTTTGGGAGTGCCGTACTTTTGATCCACCTTGCTGAACCATTGGGGCAGGTAACCCTCCCGGCTCATGGAGAACATCAAACGGGAAGATGCCAGATAGAAGCCCATAATGCCGGAAAGCACAGCGCAGGAAACGCCGGTGCCGATGAGCACCTTGCCGAATGTGCCAAGCATTTCCTCTGCGGCAACCAGCAGCACCCACTCGCCAGCCATTACACGCTCGGGCCAGTTTTCTAAGGCTAAAGCAGCAACTGTGTTGTTGGAGGTATACACATAGCAGCCAAATACGATTGCCACGACCATAATGCCGCTGACCTTCTTGAAAGAGAAGTTAAACTCCTCTGCGGCCTGGGGAATGGCATCAAAGCCAACATAGGCCCAGGGGGCAATGGCAAAGGTTGCAAGAATAGCGGAAATCACACCGCGAGTGCCTACGTGGGCAAACTCGTTAATATTCTCGGTGGTAGCGTTTGCAGCCATAGCGGCAGCCTTATCGAAACCCCAGATGGGCGCCAGATTCAGGCCGCTGGATTTTGCGCTGACCAGACCTGCAATGGTCAGCGTAACCACGCTGACAATCAACAGACTGGAAAGAATGGTCTGAATGAAGCCGGCTTTTTGCACGCCCAGAATATTCAAATAGCCAAACAGCAGCAGGATGCCCATGGCAAGAAGCATCTCGCCCATGTATATCTCAAATCCGGCAATGGAATAGTGGAAACCGAATTTCAAAATATCGGCGCTGCCGTCAATGCCGTCTACGATCAAGCCGATAGCGGTGCTGTTCATAGGCACGTTGGTCAGGTAAGCCGCAACTAAGAACCAGCCGCACAGGTAAGCGGCGCCTTTACCAAAGCAAGCCTTGGCGAAGGTAAACTCACCGCCAGCCTTGGGGTACTTGGGCACCATATAGGCATAGCTGGCAGCAATGATAATCATAACCAAAGCGCCCAGCACCATCGCAATCGCCGTGCCGGCCACGCCGGAGTTGGGCAGGAACTTCTTGCCGGGGTTGATAAAAGATCCCCAGCCGATAACGCAGCCAAAAGCAATGGCCCAGACATTCATAGGAGAGAGTTGCCGTTTTAAGGAGTTACCGGTATTTTCGTTATTACGCATCATATGCACCTCATTTTGTTGTTACACATCATAGGTCTTGTCGATTGCCTTCAGTTCCCGGAAGGTATCGATTTCCACAATATCCTCGTCAAAGCACTCCTGCACTTCCACAGCATAGTTTTGCTTGCGGTAGTTCAGAGGAACTTGCTCCCAATATCTTTCCTTGCCGCCGGGGGTTGTATACACCTCCGCGATATCCTGGGAAAGCTTGTGGCCGTCCTCTTCATTCCAGTAGGAAATGCCCACCATCTGCCAGCAGTCAGTGCCGCCCACCTTCTGCTCCACAATGATGCCGTTCTTCACCTCAAAGCACCAGTCGTCGGTACGATCCTTTTTGATAGCAAGGAAATCAGAGGTGTAGTGATACTTTTTGATGATCCTGGGGTTGCTGATCAGCAGGTCTGCCTCAAACACATAGGCGTTGGAAAGCAGATATCTGGCAACCAGGGCGCTGGAAATGTTATTAGCCTCGTTGTAAACGGGGTTTTCCAGGAATTTGATCATGGGGTACTTGTAAAGTAGCTGGTCGAACTGCTCGGAAAGGTAACCGCGCACAATGTAAATTTCGTTGATGCCGGCTTCCAGACAAGCGTCCAGCAGACTGTCGATAATACGTTGACCATGAACACGCACCAGAGGCTTTGGGGTGTTGAAGGTGATAGGCACCAAACGGGAGCCGAAGCCTGCGGCAATGAAAATGGCTCGCTTCACGCGATAGGGTTCCAAGGCGGTAAGACCGGATTCAGTCACCTTGTGACCTTTCACAAAACCGGATTCCGTCAGAAAGGCCATAGCCCGGCTAACAGAGCCTAAGGACATGCCTGTTACATTGGCAATGTCTCTTTGATTTACTTTCTCTTCGTTTTGTTCCAAAAAGGTAAGCACATCAAATTGCTTACGTGTTAACAAATGTTCCATAATACAGTGACCTTTCTTGATAATGTTCATTATTTTTGCCGTCAAAACTGCAAAGAATTTTCAAATTATCGTCATTATACCACCGGTTTGGAACAAAGTCAATCATAAGGCTTATATTTTTGTCGGTTTTTGTTTCATTTTGGAGAACAAAAAACGCTAATGGTACAAAAAAGAAGAGGTCCGAACGGACCTCTTCTTTTAATTTAGCAATATAATTTGTAGATATCTTCCACACAGGTGATTCCGTGGTCACGAAGATTCAATGCGGTTTTGTCACCGGTCACCTGGCGGTACCAGTCCATTGTTTTGCGGATATTTGGCGCATCCTGTCCTACAATCTGGGCAAGTTGCTCAATGATTGCCAACCCGTAGGGGAAGTCTGCAGTGAAATAACGGGAGCTGAAATCAGGAATCCAACCGCCCTCTACCTGCACCATCGGGGAGGACAGATTGTGGAGGCTGGCAATACTGCACAGCTTTGCGGTCAGTTTTTGCGGGGTGTCGCTTTCGTAATGTTCCCGCAAGGAACGCACCTGGGTCAGATCCAGACGGTCCATTTTCGCAAGTAGCTGCTGATGCTCTGTATCGCAGGCTAAAAGCAGCTCTGCAGAGGCTTCGTCCCACTGTCCGTAGAACAGAGGATTCTGCGGATATACCACGCCCTCTGTGTAATCACCGAACATACTGCACAAGCGGGTGGTGTGCAGGATCGGGTTGGAGGGGGTCATTGTTACGCACAAGTAATTATCCAAAGCGTCGCAAGGCATATCAAACAAATCGGAAATGAAACCTGCCAGTTCCCGGGTCTTTTTCTTGGGAATGGCTGCAAGGTGCAGACGTTCCCGTTTGCCTTCCACGCGGACACATTTTCCGTATTCCACCAGTCGGGCAACACAAGGCACTCTTTGCAGACCAAAGAGCGTAGCGCCTGCGCGGATACAGTTGCTGAAAGAAAATTCCGCGCCGCCTGTACCGGGAATGATGCCAAGGTGCAGCTTTTCGGTCACATAGGGCGCAATGTCCTTGGCTAGCTGAGGGAACATAAAGGAGGGCAGTGTTACAAGGGCTACATCGCAATCAGCCAATGCGCAAGACAGATCGTTGGTTACTTTTGCCACCCGGGCGGTGCAGAGAATCTGATTGTCGCCATCTACGATGGTCAGTGTTCCGTCGTACTTTTCCGGCTTGGAAGAATAGACGCATACCTCATAGCCCTTGGAGGCGGCTACGCAAGCAAACTGGGTGCCGATGTTTCCGCCGCCAAGCACCGTGATCTTTTGAAATTGGCTGTTTTGTTTTTTCATTGCTCAAAAACCTCTTCCTGCCGTTCCCAGAAGCAGAATCAGCTATCTTCTTTCAGGTAGGCGGTGTAGTAATGATGGGCGATCTGCTGATCTGCAGGAGGCAGCTTCATATAGTCGCCATAGCATCTTTCCAGAATCGCATCATACTGGGCGGGGACACACAGCATAACGTCTTCAAACTGCATACGGGTAATTTCTTCGAACCAGACCCGTTCAAAGGGGCGTCTGACAGAGGTGTACCAGGTGGTTAGATTCACGTATTTGCTTTCGTAAGGACGCTGCTTGCCCTGCTTGTCCAGCTTTGCGGTAAAATGGGTGACACCCACCAGTTTGCCGTAGCAATAGGCCAGGAATTTGGCAGCATTGCGAACCGCGCCGCCGGAAGCGCTGGGATAAAATTTGTCCTTGCCTGCAAGGTCAATCATAGATACGGCTTTTTGGCAGCTCTCCATAATTTGGGCAGCTTCCTCGGGGGTGTTGCCGCAGCCGTCCAGAGGATAAATGTCCACAAACAGACCCAGACCGTAGTCCGCAGCCCCTTGATAATCAATCCAGTAGCGGGTATCGCACAAACGGGCAATGGGGTAGATATACTGCTTGTTGGTCTTGTAATGCATCAGCTTCAGAGGCGCAATTTCCGCTTCGTGGGCCATCAGATAAGCCAGCAGCTTTTCGTAGTCGGGACGGGGCATCATTACATCCACATCATCGTCCCAGGGAATGAAGCCCTGATGGCGCACAGCGCCCAGGAGTGTGCCGTAGGTCAGAAAATAGCGCAGGTCCAGCTTCTGGCAGATCTCGTCCAGAGCCTTCATCACTTCCAATTCACCTAGCTGAACTTCACGGGGAGTCAATGCTTTCATATGCAAGCCATCCTTTCCTTAACCGGGAGAGGTTATTTTTTCTTGAGCAGATTCTTGATGTTGCCATCGGCAGCGCTCCGCAGAAGGCACAACGCCACAGGGATTACTACCAGCGCGCACATACCCCAACGCAGGAGCAGATTGTCTATCAGCCACAAATCCCACGCAGCCAATGCGGCCAGCGCCAGACAAGTGACGGCGATCCACTTCAGGGGCAGCACAAAGAATTTTACCAGCTTCCGGGAGATGGCCAAATGCAGCGCCAGATAGCACACATAGGCAAACAATGTGGTGTAGCCCACGGCCAGGAAGCCGAATTTCTGAATGAAAACATAGTTCAGACAAATGTTGATTACAGCGGCAACCATAGTGCCTGCCATAATGAAGCCGGTCTTTTTGGCATAATATTCCGAGGGTACAACGATGTTATACAAAAACAGAATAAAGGCATCCAGCACCATAGGAATGGCCACAAATTTGGCCAGCGCATACTCCTTGCCGCCCAGAATCCAAACCAGCTCCGGGGACAGAGCCATTAAACCGACAGTTAAAATAAAGAACAGGCCCATCAGTTGCACAGACCGCTTGCGGATACTTTGGGTATCGCCTTCGTCCATACGGCCGTAGAACCAGGTAGTCCAGGCGGTGGCGATGGAGTCGGTGATGATGGTCAGCACCAGCTTGATGTTGCCGGCCAGGGAGTAAATACCGGCCGGGCCGTCGCCTTCCATTTCCCGAATCATAATGCGGCCGAATTGTGCCAGCAGCACCTGAGAAATGCCGTGGGGCACAACGGGAAGGCTATAAGTGATACCGAATTTCCAATAGTCCTTGGAGAATTTCGGCTTTTCCGTTCGGTACATCACTGCCAGCAGGATCAGAGAAATGATAAAGGGCGGCAGAATAGAACCGATAATCCGACCCAAAGCCCGATCTGCGGAAAATACCGTCAAAATCAGTCCCAGAGACAGAAGAACATTAAAGATAGAACTGCAGGCGGAAACCAGCAGATATTTTTTGTAGGCATAATCCAGGCTGATGCGGGTGTTATACAGGGTGATGACCGCGCTGGCAAAGCTGCCCAGCACCAACATCGTCAGGGCAATGGGGGACAGATCCAGAATTTGTCCCAACTGCCGGCGGAAAAGCATAGCCACCGTCAGCGCCACCAGACCGTTGAAAATATAAATCAGGCTGATAGAGGAGGTGTACGCATCAATTTTTCCACGAAATTCCAGGTTGCCGCTGCGGATACTGGAGTGCAGCGCCAGACCGATCACCACAAACAGGATCAGGTCATAGGACGCAAACACATTGTAAACGCCAAACTCCTCGGGGGAGAGCAGCCGACTGAAAATAGGCAGCGTCAGAAAATTGATGCCCTTAATCAGAATATTGCCAATGGTATAGCCAATACCGGAACGCAAAGCCTTGCTGTCTGACATAGTTTCTCCTTAGAACTGGAAGGTTTTTTCCAGGCAAAGCCATTTCTGGTCTTTTTCGCTGAGATTCAGAGGGGTGCCGTCGGACAGGGTGTAGCCTTCGGCAGAGGCAGAACCAGTATACGCACCCACCACATCGGGCCATTGAATGCCAATAGCGGGGTCGTTCCAGGCCAGACCGCCTTCGTCGTTTGCGTGATAGAAATCATCACATTTGTAGCAGAATTCAGCAGTGTCGGTCAGCACCAAAAAGGCGTGGGCAAAGCCCTTGGGAATCAAAAATTGCTTCTTGTTTTCCTCGGTCAGCTCTATGCCGTACCATTTGCCGTAAGTAGCAGAGCCGGCGCGCAGGTCAACGGCTACGTCAAACACACTGCCCTTGATTGCCCGCACCAGCTTGGTTTGAGGATACTGCTTTTGAAAGTGCAGACCGCGGAGAACGCCCTTAAC
>JAZNDB010000062.1:0-4251 GCA_045587845.1 Faecousia sp. | reverse complement strand
AAGTCTACGGCGACCTGCCTCTGGATCGTCCCGACCTGTTCTTTACAGAAGAAACCCCTATTCATACCAGCTCCCCTTACTCCTCCTCCAAGGCCGGTGCTGACCTGCTGGTTATGGCATATCACCGCACCTACGGTCTGCCTGTAACCATCTCCCGCTGCTCCAACAACTACGGCCCCTATCACTTCCCCGAGAAGCTGATTCCTCTGATGATTGCCAACGCTCTGGCCGACAAGCCTCTGCCCGTTTACGGCGAAGGTCTGAACGTCCGTGACTGGCTGTATGTGGAAGATCATTGTAAGGCTATCGACCTGATTATCCATAAAGGTAAGGTAGGCGAGGTGTATAATGTAGGTGGCCACAACGAAAAGCAGAACATCGAGATTGTAAAAATCATCTGCAAGGAGTTGGGTAAGCCCGAAAGCCTCATCACCCACGTAGGCGCCAGAAAGGGTCACGATATGCGTTACGCCATCGACCCCACCAAGATTCACAACGAGCTGGGTTGGCTGCCTGAAACCAAGTTTGAAGACGGCATTAAGAAGACCATTCAGTGGTACCTGGACAATAAGCAGTGGTGGCAGACCATCATCTCCGGTGAGTACCAGAACTACTACGAAAAGATGTATAGCAACCGCTAACAATGTTTTGTAGGGGACGATGCCCACATCCGCCCCTATATTTCCGATAACAGTTTTTATCATTAAGGAGCAATTATGAAAGTATTTGTCACCGGCGTTGCCGGCCAGTTGGGTCACGATGTGATCAACGAGGTTTATAGCCGCGGCTATGAAGCCATCGGCAGTGATATTGCAACCGAATATGCAGGCATACAGGACGGCTCTGCGGTGACCAAATGCCGGTATGTTTCTATGGACATTACCAACAAAGCCGCTGTTTCCGCCATACTCACAGAAATCGCCCCTGATGTGGTGGTCCACTGCGCCGCCTGGACGGCTGTGGATTTGGCCGAGGACGAAGACAAGCGGGAAAAGGTCCGCGCCATCAACGCAGGTGGCACGCAAAACATTGCCGATGCCTGCAAGGCTCTTGATTGCAAAATGGTCTACATCTCCACCGACTATGTGTTTGACGGACAGGGTGAAACCCCCTGGCAGCCCGATTGCAAGGACTATGCCCCTCTGAACGTGTACGGCCAGACCAAGCTGGAGGGAGAGCTGATTGTGGCCAACACCCTGGAAAAGTACTTTATCGTGCGAATCGCGTGGGTGTTTGGTCTGAACGGCAACAATTTCATCAAGACTATGCTGAACCTTGCTAAAAAGTATCCGGAGTTGCGGGTGGTGTGCGACCAGATTGGCACCCCCACCTATACCCTCGACCTGGCCCGTTTGCTGACAGATATGATCGAAACCGACAAGTACGGCTATTACCACGCCACCAACGAGGGCGGCTACATCTCCTGGTATGATTTTGCCTGTGAAATTTTCCGTCAGGCAGGGGTTGCTATCAAGGTAACGCCCGTTACCACTGCTGAATACGGTCTTTCCAAGGCCGCCCGTCCCTTTAACAGTCGACTGGATAAGTCCAAATTGGTGGAGCGCGGCTTTGCTCCCCTCCCCACCTGGCAGGACGCTTTAACAAGATTTTTACAGAAACTTGATGCAGAATGAAGAAAGAAAAAATTATCGCCCTTGATTTTCTGCGCGCATTTTGCGCCGTGGGCATTATCTTTTACCATATCTCCTGCTATGCAGGAGATGGCGCTTCAAAACTGTTCCATTCCTATGCCAACGGGGATTACGGCGCTATTTTAGTGGGTATTTTCTTTTTGGTTTCCGGAACGGTGTTATACTATAATTATCAGCAGATTCCCTCTCTGAAAAGTTTCTACTACCGCAGATGGAAAACCTTGTATCCGGCATTTTATCTGGCTTGGGCCGGTTTTGCCTTCGCCCTTCTCCTTATGGGAAGGAAGGGCGTTTGGAAAGCCCCTTGGTATAAGTTTGTGCTCACTTTGCTGGGTTTGGACGGTTATTTTAAGTACTTAGGCCCTACCTTCTATCTGATCGGCGAATGGTTTTTCGGCGCTATCGTGCTGCTGTATATCCTTTATCCTCTCTTTATGAAAGCCGTTAACCGCTTTGGCTGGAAGGTTCTGCTGGTGCTTCTGCCCCTATGGATTTGGCAGGATAACACTGCCTTCTTCCGAATTCCTGACAATTACAACCTGATCTACTGCGCCCTGCAATTTGTGTTGGGTATGCTGATTGCCAGGTACCATTTGTATCAGAACAAACATCTGCTATATCTTAGCATTCCTGCAACACTGGCGCTTCTGATTGTTCCGATTCCTTATCTGCCCAGTATCCAAAGGCTTTGCCTGCTGTTCTTTGCATTTTTTGCGCTGTTTGCTACAGGTGAGGTTTTGATGAAAAACGAAAAAACGGAAAAGGCTTTCCGTTTTTTGGGCAGTTTATCCTTTTACGTGTTTCTGTTGCAGAACAATGTTGGCAACTTTCTTGTCAATCAGACAACACCCTCCAGCGCTTTTGAGATTTGTATGGTTTCTATCCTAACTACCATTTGCTGCTTTATCGGCGCTTTTCTTATGAAATGGGTGTTAAATTACCTTTTTAAGACCAAGCTATATAGAAAGCTGGAAGATCGGTTTATCGGTTAACCCAAGTTTAACAACTATTTAAATTGAGGCTTTATTATGACATTGCTAAGTGTAATTCTACCCGCTTATAACGAGGAAAAAATGATTTCCAGGGTGGTTGAACGTCTGGGCGCGCTTTTCCGCGAGAATCGCATCTCCTATGAGCTGATTTTTGTGGACGACGGCTCCAAAGATAACACCTGGTCGGAAATTGAAAAAGCAGGCATCGACCCCCACGTGGTAGGTGTGCATTTTTCCAAGAATTTCGGCAAAGAAGCCGCAATGATAGCGGGTCTGGCCTCCAGCCACGGAGATTGCTGCGTGGTTATGGATTGCGATTTGCAGCATCCGCCCCAGACCGTAATCGAAATGTATCGGCTTTGGGAGCAAGGCTACGAAGTGGTAGAGGGTGTAAAACGCAGCCGCGGCGAAGAAAGTAATGTCTACGGCCTCTGCGCAAAATGTTTTTACAAGCTGCTCTCCCGCGCAGTGAAAATTGATATGTCCAAGGCATCGGATTTCAAACTGCTGGATCGGGCCGTTGTGGACACCTTGATAAAAATGCCTGAGAGAAACGCATTTTTCCGCGCCCTTTCCTCCTGGGTCGGCTACAAAACCATTCAGGTAGAATTTGATGTGCAGGAAAGAGAAGAAGGCACTTCCAAATGGTCTGCACGGTCTTTAATCAAGTACGCTGTTACCAACATCGCATCTTTTTCCGCTGCGCCTATGCAGCTGGTTACCCTGGCAGGTGTCCTCACCTTTGTTTTTTCCCTGCTTGTGGGGATACAAACACTGGTGAATTACTTCAGCGGACGCGCCATTGAGGGCTTTACCACCGTTATTTTGATACTACTATTCATTGGCAGTATTATTATGATCAGCTTAGGTGTTATCGGATTTTATATATCGAAAATCTACGAAGAAGTGAAGCAACGTCCCCGTTATATTGTTTCCAAACGGGTCAATGCCCAGGGGCCTGGTGGCGTCCGATGAAAAACTGGATTATTTCATTGTGGAATCGGGCCGCTGTCCGCTATGTGTTTTTTGGCGGCTGCACAACCCTTGTGAATTTGATTTCCTTTTGGTTATTGCGACGCTTTACCCCCCTTAGCATCAACCTTTCCAATGTAATTTCTATTTTCCTTGCCATCGTCTTTGCGTTTTTGGTGAATGGCGCGTTTGTATTCCATTCCCAAACCAAAGGCCTTGCAGGAAAACTGGTGGAATTTCTTAAGTTTTTTGGAGGTCGCCTGTCCACAATGCTCATTGAGGTAGGCGGCGTGTGGCTATTGGCAGAGGTGCTTCGTTTAGACGAATTTTTTGCAAAATTTGCCACGCAATTTATCGTTTTGGTGTTGAATTTCTTTATCAGCAAGTATTTCGTATTTCAGAGAAAGCAAAAGACAGGAGAATGAAAATGGGACAAATTCAAGTAGAAAAGAATGTTGGCGGTATTGAAGGACTGTGTGTCATTTCCCCCACCGTCCACGGTGATAACCGTGGCTACTTTATGGAAACCTACTCTCAGCGGGATATGGCTGAGGCTGGTTTGGATATTCCTTTTGTGCAGGACAACCAGAGTATGTCTGTCAAGGGTGTTCTCCGCGGTCTGCACTTTCAAAAGC
>JAZNDB010000061.1:0-10295 GCA_045587845.1 Faecousia sp. | reverse complement strand
CCTCTTTGGTGGGAGAATATACCACCGTGGCGGTACAGGATTATAAACCGGTGGTGCTGTATATCAACGGAGAATTCTGGGGTGTTTATTACATTCGGGAAAAGGCCAGAGAGAGCTATGTGGCAGGCCACTATAATGTGGATCAGAAGGATGTGCTTCTCACCGGCGCCAATGGTGTGGACACACCGGAGTATATGGACGTACTCTACTATGCCCACGAGCAGGATCTCTCCCAGTCGGAGCATTACGCATATGTCACCTCCCGGGTGGATATAGAAAATTATATGGACTATATCATTGCGGAAATGTATATAGCCAATCCCGATAACGGCAATATCCGTTATTTCAAAACCCCAAGCGGCAAATGGACGTGGATTATGTACGATACGGATTACGGCTTTTCCGGCGCAGAGCAGAATACCGTATGGGAACACCTGAATCCCGCAGGTACCGGCTCAGGGGATGCCTTTTCCACCAAGCTGATTAACGGCTTGCTGAAAAATCCCCAGTTCAAGGAACAGTTTATTCGCCGGATTGCCTGGCAGATCAATAACATTTGGACAGAGGAAAAGGTAAATGCCCGCATTGATGAGCTGGAGAATCTGATTGCTCACGATATGATACGGGACTGCGCCAAGCAGGGAAGAAATTACGACAACTGGAAAAGTGCTGTGGAGAGCTTGCGCAGTTTTGCGCCTGCCCGCAATAAGCAACTGCCCAAGCTGGTTCAGAAATATTTCGGTTTGACAGATGAGCAGATGCGCCAGTATGGCTTTGTAATGTAGGAGGGGCGCAAATGACAGAAAGACACGAGGAGAAGTACCTCATTGACTACCGGCAGTATGCGCTTTTAAAGGCAAATGCTATGCAGGTCCTGACACCCGATCCCCACGGTGTACAGGGCAGTTATGTAATCACTTCGCTATATTACGATGACTTTATGGACACAGCCTTGCTGGAAAAGCAGGACGGCCTGGCAAGACATACCAAGTTTCGCCTGCGTACTTATGATGGCAGAGAAAACTTGATCAAGCTGGAGCGGAAGGTAAAAGAGGGAATTCTCACCCAAAAGCAAACCGCCTCTGTGACAAAAGAGCAACTGCCGCTTTTAGGCTTTCAAACAGAGGGTTTCACAGAGGAAGCCTTTGATTTGGCGGCGCAAATGGTAGCAGGGGGTCTTCACCCCAGTATTACCGTGCGGTATAAAAGAGATGCCTTTTTCTACGGGGGTACAGACCTGCGGCTGACCTTTGATACAGATCTGGAGGTTTTGCCGGCGGCGGTGGATGCCTTGTTTGATAATAGCAGTGCAGGCATTCCTGTGCTGGATAAAAACACCGTAATTATGGAGATTAAGTACGGCGAATATGTTCCCGACTTCGTCCGCCTGCTGACGCAAATACCTTCCCGTCAGCTATCCGTATCCAAATATGCTCTGTGTAGAGAAACAATCGTGTAAAGGAGAGCGTTTATGAGTATTCTTGATGCAATTAAAAACAGTGTTATACAGGGTTTCCAAACCAATATTACCACACTGGATATTCTGTTAAGTCTTTGCGTATCCTTGCTGGCGGGCTTGTTTATTCTGGTGGTTTATAAAAACGCCCAAAAGGGAGTAACACCCAGCGGAAGCTTCAGCTTAACATTACTGCTGATTACTTCCATCAGCGCGATGATCGTTCTGACAATTACCTCCAATCTGGCTCTGTCGCTGGGTATGGTAGGCGCGCTTTCCATTGTACGATTCCGCACCGCCATTAAGGAAGCCACCGACACAGCGTTCCTGTTTTGGGCTGTGGCAGCGGGCATTACTGCCGGCGCAGGCTTCTATCTCATCACATTGATCGGTTGCCTGTTTGTTGGTGCAGTATGCATTGTGGCAGGAATTATGCTGGAAAAGACCGCAAAAAGCTACCTGCTGGTGGTAAGGGTTGCAGACAATGCCGTCGCCAACAAGGTGGAAGAGATTTTGGCAATGCGGGGTGTGCCGTTCAAGCTTTCGGCGCTGGCCCAAAATGCCGGATACGTAGAGGTAATCTACGAATTGGCTATCTCTGACAGAAAAACAGATATAGCCTCAGCCATCAAAAATATCGCCGGTGTGCATTCCATTTCACTGGTGAACTGTCATAAAAGCTGAAAATGAACCCCTCGGATAGCTCCGAGGGGTTTTGGTTATGCAAGCCATTGGGCAAAATTTTTGGATATCTGCGCCTTGAAAACGTCTGCCTGCGCTTTTGTAACGAAAGCGCTGTCTGCCGCATTGCAGGCGATTGTTTGCAATGTGTCTGCAGAAAGACCGAATTGCGTTTGTAAAAGACGGTATTCTGTTCGCAGATTTGTGCCGGAAACGGTCATATTGTCGGTGTTAATCGTCACACAAATACCTTGTCGTAAAAATTCACACAGAGGATACTTCTGCTCTTGTTCTACGGCTTTGGTTTGCAGATTGCTGGTAAAGCATAGCTCCAGGGGCGTTTGTTTTCTTGCCAATAGTTCCATCAACATAGGGTCCTCTATGGAACGTACACCGTGACCAATCCGCTTTGCGCCAAAACTGAGAGCTTGACGGACACTTTGGGGGCCTGCGGCCTCACCTGCGTGAATGATAATGGGAATGCGCAGGAGCTCTGCAAGGTTAAACAAAACGTCAAAATCCTCAGTAGGGTAAGCGGTCTCGTTACCTGCCAAATCCACCGCGCATACGCCTTTGCCTAAAAATTCCTTTGCAGTTCGTACGGTCTGTAGATTTGCCGTTTGGTTATTGTCCCCGCGCATACAGCAAAGAATCAGTTGGGCGGGCAGACCAAATTCCCCAATGCCCTTTTGCAGACCCTCCACGGCTGCTGCCACAACCTGCCGTTGGGACAGACCGCGGTTTTGATGCAGTTGGGGGGCAAAGCGAATCTCTGCATAGCATAATCCGTCGTCTTTCAACCGTCGCAACAGAAAATACACGCTAAGAGATATGGTTTCTTTTGTTTGCAAAACCTGCAGGGGCAGGTCAAATTTTTCCAGGTATTCGCCCAGATTTCGACACCCGGGCGCCACCTCCAGCAAAGGGCGCAGCGCGTCCGGGGTTTGGTGGGGAAGGGAGATGCCGGAAAGCTCCGCCAGAGATAAAATATCCTCAGGTGTTAAAGAACCGTCTAAATGCAAATGTAAATCAATCATACTGCCACCCGCCTTTCTGAATCAAGTATAGCCCACGGAAGAAGAAAAAGCAAACAAAATCCGTTGCAAATCGCTACAAAATACAGTATACTGAACGTAGAGTAGAGTGACAAATCCGAGCTCTAAAAAACAACAAGGAGGACACTATGACACAATTACGTTACGGCATATTGAGCACCTCGTCTATCGCGCCGCGCTTTATTTCCGCGGTGCGGACATCCGGCGCGGGGGATATTGTGGCAGTGTCTTCCCGCACGCTGGAAAAAGCAAAACTGAAGGCGGCCCAATGGGATATTCCCAAGGCTTACGGCTCCCACAGAGAACTGCTGGAAGACGAAGATGTAAATACTGTCTATATTTCTGCGGTCAACACCCAGCATTATCCTTTGGCAAAAATGGCGCTGGAAATGGGCAAGCACGTGGTTTGCGAAAAACCCTGTACCACAACGGCGGAACACACCCGGGAGCTGTTTGCATTGGCAAGGGAAAAGGGCCTGTTTTTGATGGAGGCGGAAAAAATGCTGTTTCTGCCCGCCATTTTGGAGGTGCAAAAGAGAATTCAAGCAGGTGAACTGGGCGAAATCTGTATGGCAGAGCTGAGCCATAGTTTTCCTGCCAGCTACAATACGTGGATGTTCGATAAATCCGTAGGCGGCGGCACCCTTCTGTCCAGCGGCATTTACGCAGTGCAGCTTTTGCTGTGGCTGTTTGGGGCAATCAAAGACATTCGAGGGGTAAAATCCGCGTTAGAGGACGGAACAGAGTACCAGTATGTGCTCTCCGGTGAGATGGAAAACGGCGTGCTGTTCAGTATCCATAACAGTACCCGGGCAATTTTGGAGAATACCGCGCGAATTTACGGCTCAAAAGGCCACGTGGAAATCCCCGAATACTGGAAAGCAAGAAAGGTAACTTTTTGCTTTAACGGACAGGAGCCGGAAACGGTGGAATTTCCCTGTGAGTACGAGCTGATGTACGAGGCAGACCATATTTACAACTGCTTACGGGCAGGAAAGTTGACCAGCCCTGTGGTGACGGAGGAACTGTCTGTCGCCGGTATTGCGGCGCTGGAAAAGGTGGAAGCTCAGTGGAAATAACGAGGTAGCGTTGGTAGACACACAGAGGAATCTGTGGTATACTTTGCACCAGAAGAAATGTAACAAAGAGAGGTTTTTTCTATGCCCAAAGTGGTGTTTCAAATTGAGAATGCAAACCCTGTGGAAATCACGTGCAACCCGGGGGATAATCTGCTGGAGCTGGCCCGCCGCGCCAATGTAGCGATTGATGCGCCCTGTTCCGGTAACGGCTCCTGCGGTAAATGCCGGGTAAAGTTGGTGGAAGGCGAGGTGGAAACCATTCCCTCCCGCCACATTACTGAGGAGGAATTTGAGGCAGGCTGGCGCCTGAGCTGCAACTGCAAGGTGGTGGCCGATTGCACGGTGTTCGTGCCGGATATTGCTTCTGCCTACCAGAGCAGAATGAAAACCGCCGACCTTTCCTCCCCTGAGGAGGTGGCGATTTTTGAAACCGCAAAAGCCCAAATGGAGTATGAGGGAGCGATTCCTTTCACAAACCGTTTCTGCGCCCTGCAACTGACTATGGATGCCCCCTCCGAGGGAGATACAATGCCGGATAATGAACGGCTCACCTGGGCCATTCAGGCAGCATTACCGGAGGCTGTAGAGGTAAAAATTCCCTATACCGTTATGGTGAAATTGGCGTCTACCCTTCGGGAAAATGATTTTCGTGTCTGCGTAAAGGGCGAAATGAAAGATAACGTGTTTACCTGTATGGAAATCACTGCTGGGGAGGATACAGCCATTGTTGGCTGCGCCATTGATATCGGCACCACCACCGTTACGATGGTGCTGACAGACCTGACCACAGGCAAACTGTTGGCAAAGGGTTCTTCCGGCAACGGTCAGATTCGCTACGGCGCAGACGTAATTAACCGGATCATTGAATCCTCCCGTCCCGGCGGCAAGAAGAAATTGCAGGACGCGATTGTAAAGGAAACACTGACGCCTATCATTGCAAATCTGTGCAAGGCGGCAAATATCAGCGCCCGCAGTATTCTGCGGCTGTGTATCGGCGCCAATACCACAATGAATCACCTTTTGGTAGGTGTGGATGCCGACCCTGTGCGTATGGACCCCTATATTCCCAGCTTTTTTGCTTGGGAGGGTCTGACCGCCCAGGACCTGAAACTGCCGGCAAATCCCATAGCGCCCGTCGTGATTGCACCCAATATCGGCTCGTATGTAGGTGGCGATATTACCGCCGGTACTTTGGCCACTATGATGTGGGACCGTGATGAGATGACCCTGTTTATTGACCTTGGTACCAACGGTGAGATTGTGTTTGGCAATCGGGACTTTCTGATGAGCTGCGCCTGTTCTGCAGGCCCTGCCTTCGAGGGTGGCGATATCTCCTGCGGTATGCGGGCTACCGACGGCGCTATCGAAGCGGTGACCATTGATAAGGAATCTATGGAGCCTACCCTTACCATTGTGGGTGATGCCGGACAGAAGCCGGTAGGTATCTGCGGCTCTGGAATTATTGATATTATTTCCGAGTTGTTCCGCTGTGGCATTATCAATGCCCGCGGTCTGTTTGCCCGGGAGGGCAGCCGGGTGGCGCGGGATGCCCACGGTATGGGACGGTACATTCTGGCTACCCCGGAGGAGAGCGAGACCCACCGGGAAGTGTCCATCAACGAGGTGGATATTGATAATTTTATTCGCGCCAAGGGCGCAATCTATTCCGGTATCGACACTTTGCTCCAGTCTGTGGATATGACAGCCGAGTGCATCGACAAGGTGATGGTTGCCGGTGGCATCGGCAGCGGTATCAATATGAAAAATGCCATCAACATTGGTATGTTGCCGGATGTGGAGCTGGAGAAGTACCGGTATATCGGCAATTCCTCCCTCACAGGCGCTTATGCTATGACTATGAGCGATGAGGCTATCCGGAAATGCCACGAGGTAGGCGCCAATATGACCTATTTGGAACTTTCTACCTATCCCGGCTATATGGACTCTTTTGTGGCGGCCTGTTTTCTGCCCCATACCAACGCAAGTCTGTTCCCAAACAGCAAACAAGAAAATTGATATAATAGGGCGGGGGCTTGCTCCCGCCGTATTTCAGGAGAAAATTATGCAAGTAGAAAACCATAAAGAAGAAGTACCTTTTGCCCATTATGCGGAAAAATTCCGCGCCCTTGATCCGGCTTCTGTTACTACCCGTTTGCCTGCGGTGAAGTGGGACGGAGAAAACTTTACCGTAAAACTGCTGGGCAGAGAGTTTGTGATTGCGCACCCGGATTATGCCATTACTGCTGTGGACGGCGGTCCGCTTCCCCAACTGATTATCCAGACCTTTCTGCTTCGCTATTTGCTGGAGTGCAAGGATGTGGTGTGGACAGGAACGTGGAAAACCTTCCGGGAAATGCCTTGGGGCGAACTGTATATCAAGCCCTATACCGGCCGCGCGCTGACCCGGGCGGCATTTACCTTTGGCACACGGCTGGAGGCCTTTCGCAAGGCTGCGGAGAAGATGGGCGCAACGGCAGTATCCCACGGAGATGCCGGTTATCAGTTTGAGCTGGTAAGCGGCTATCATATGCAGATGATTGCGTGGGCAGGAGACGATGAGTTCCCGCCCAACGCCCAGATTTTGTACTCGGATAATTTTGCTGAGGGTTTTGTAGCCGAGGACAGAGTGGTAATCGCAGATATTCTGATTTCTTCCATTAAGGCCAATATGTAAAAAACTGCCTGCAAAATGGGGGGTCAACTATGTCAGTAAAAACGAATCCGCTGGATAAAGAAAAACTGAATATGATCATTGTCCCCGATTGTGTATCCCAGGTGAACAGGGAGCCCCATAGCAGAAAGATGCTTCACGAGGAAATCGAGATAAAGTACTTTTATGAAGGGTCTTCCACCTTGCTGATTGGAACAGAAACCGTGACCGCAAGGGCAGGGGATGTGGTGGTGATCAATCCCTATCAGTTCCACTCCACCATTGACTGTGTAGAGGAAGTGGGCAAGTACCATACCTTTATGATTCCTTTGGATTTCTTTTCGGGAAGCGGTATTGAGGAACTGGAGTTAAGAGCCTTGCTTTTGGCAAAAGGACAATCCTTTTGCACCTATTTTCCAAACGATAAGCGTATTGGAAATATCGTTGAACAAATTGTAACAGAATACAAAGAGAACAAGCCTGCCTTTCGGGCGGCAATCAGGGGTCTGGTCACAGAACTGTTTGCCATTATTCTGCGAAACGGTCTTGTAAGCGACGGCGTGAGTGGGGGAAGCAATGACATTCTCCATTTGTACGAGCTGATCGAGCCGGCGCTGGAGCATATCCGGAATCACTATGCAGATGTGATCACCGTGGAGGACTTGGCACAGCGGTGTAAAATCAGCAGATATTACTTTTGCCGGATATTCAAAATCGTCACAAAGAAATCCGCAATGGAATATCTGAGAGATTACAGAATGGACGTTGCGGATATTATCCTCACCAACGCAGATAAAAGCGTTACGCAAATTGCCCAGTTGTGCGGCTTTGACGATGTGAATTACTTCTGCCGTTGCTATAAGGCGCAGTACGGTATATCCCCCGGAAAACGCAAAAACAAAACATAAAAACCCGCCCGCCCGATTTTTGCGGCCGGTCGGTTTTTGGATAGAGCAACACAGTGCTAAAATCTAACAATTCTGTTCTTAATTTTTCTGAAGTTTTTGCTATAATAGCATTAGATTTGTGCAAATAACCGATGATAGGGGAGGGATTTTATGATTATTGACATTCATAACCACGCAGATTACCACGGCTATAATGTGGAAAAGGTAATCGAAAATATGGATACCTACGGGATAGATGTTACCTGTTTGCTTTCCTGGGAGGCGCAAAAAAACGATTACGACCCGGCAAATATAAGAAAATTTTCTCCTTTTTCGGAGAAACCTATTCCCTTTGAGCGCTGCGTGGCATATAAGGAGGCAGCGCTGGACCGCTTCTTGCTTGGCTATTGCCCCGATCCCCGTCAACCGGATGCGATTGACCGGCTCAAAGCGGTGATTGGTCTGTATGATATCAGCATTTGCGGAGAACTGAAGCTGCGTATGATGTACGACAATCCCGATGCAATCCGTATGTACCGCGTGTGCGGGGAATACGGCCTGCCGGTGCTGATGCACTTTGATTACTGCATTCCGGAGCATCCTATCGCAAATCCTTGGCCGGATTATTGGTACGGCGGCGGCATTGATGTGCTGGAACGGGTACTTGCCCTTTGTCCTGAAACGAATTTTATCGGCCACGCCCCCGGCTTCTGGGCGCATATTTCCAATGATGATAAGTATGCAACTGCTGCTTATCCCAAGGGAGAAGTGATTCCCGGTGGCAGGATAGAGCAACTCCTTGAAACATATCCCAATCTCTATTGTGATATGTCCGCCGGCTCGGGTTTCAATGCGCTGAACAGAGATCACGAATTTACCAAGGGTTTCTTAGACCGTTGGCAGGACAGGATCTTTTTTGCTCGGGATTACTTTGACAATGTCCATAGGGAACTTTTGGAGTCTATCGGCATTTCCGATACCATTAAGAAAAAACTGTACGAAGATAACGCAAGAAAAATTTTGCGTGGCGGCGACAAAATATAAAAAAGGAGAAACGTTATGGAAAAGATTGCTTTATATGGCGGAACACCTGTAAAAACCACACCCTATGGCACAGGAAAGCGTTTTGGCAAGGAAGAATTAGCCAATCTGGAGGAAGCTCTGAATCAGAACTCGCTCTTTTACTGGGGCGGAAAGATGACCAAGCAATTCTGTGAAAAGTTTGCAAAGATGTATGACACCAAGTATTGTGTCACCACCACCTCCGGAACAGCCTCTATCCACGTGGCGCTGGGCGCGCTGGGCATTGGCCCGGGAGATGAGGTCATAACCTCTCCTATTACCGATATGGGCAGTCTGATTGGTATCCTGTATCAAAATGCAGTGCCGGTGTTTGCAGATCTGGATCCCCATACATACAATATGACCCCCAAATCGGTGGAAGCGAAAATCACCGAAAGAACAAAGGCAATCGTAGTGGTCCACCTGGCCGGTAATGCGGCGGAAATTGATAAAATCGTGGAGCTTGCCAGAAAACGCGGTATTTATGTTGTGGAGGATTGCGCCCAATCCTATTGCTGCCGCTATAAGGGAAAATATGCAGGTACATTTGGCGATATCGGCTGTTTCAGCTTGAACGATTTTAAGCACATTTCTGCCGGCGATGGCGGTATGGTTATCACAAACAATGAGACCCTGTATCATAAAGCGCTGATGTTTGCAGATAAAAACTATAATCGCCTTGGGGAATCGGTTGTGAAAAGAATCCATCAGCTTGCCCCCAACTACCGTATGAATGAGCTGACGGCGGCGGTTGGGCTTGCGCAGCTGGATAAGGTTGAGGACATTTGCCGGAAACGAAATGCCTTTGGCGACAAGCTGAATACTGCATTGCAAGGCATCAAGGGCATATATCCCCATAAAATCCAGGAGGGTTGTGAGTCTTCCTACTGGTTTTATATGCTGCGGGTAAACGAGGAAGAGCTGGGCACCACACGCACAGAATTTGTCAAGGCATTGACCGCGGAAGGCTTAACTGTTCAGGAGGGTTATATTGCCCGCTGTGTTTACCAGCAGGAGATGTTCAAGAATAAAACTGTGTATTCCCAGACCTGTCAGTACCCTCTGGAGAATGTGGAGTATAAGGACGGAGATTGCCCCGTTGCCGAGGAAATTCTGGCGACTGCAGTGCGAATGCTCATTAACGAGTTCTATACCGAGCAGGATCTGCAGGATATTGTAACGGCAATCAAAAAGGTGTGCGCCTATTACAGCAGTAAGAAATAATATAAAAGCGGGGAGTTTCATCGGTTTCATCGGAAACTCCCCGCTTTTGTAAAATCGATACCTTTTCGTTCCTTCCAGTAGGTGAGAGCGTCTTGAATGCAGCGCTCCGGCAGATCGAAATATTCAGATAATTGCCATAGCTCTGTGTATCCCTCGTCAAAGGCGAAGTCGGATCGTAGCCATGTCGTTCTGTGAGCCAAG
>JAZNDB010000060.1:0-3450 GCA_045587845.1 Faecousia sp. | reverse complement strand
GTAGGGGGACTTGATGGGCTTGTCGCCGAAGCGCAGGTGAGATACGGTTACACCGCCGGTCTTCTTGGAGTCGTACTGGAAGTAAGCCTGTACGTACTTGCCGGTGTGGTCGCCGATGATCTTGATGGAGTTCTTGTTTGCGCCAACAGTACCATCGCCGCCCAAGCCCCAGAACTTGCACTCGATAGTGCCTTCTGCAGCGGTGTTGGGGGAGACCTTCTCTTCCAGAGAGAGGTTGGTTACGTCGTCCACGATGCCCAGAGTGAACTCGTTCTTGGGAGCATCCTTAGCCAGTTCTTCGTAAACTGCAAATACAGAAGCGGGGTGGGTATCCTTGGAACCCAGACCGTAACGGCCGCCGATCACAGTAATGTCGTTCTTGCCGGCCTTTGCCAGAGCCATAACAACATCCTGATACAGAGGCTCACCCTGAGAGCCAGGCTCCTTGGTACGGTCCAGAACAGCAATCTTCTTAGCGGTTGCGGGAATTGCAGCAAGCAGATGCGCAGAGCTCCAGGGACGGAACAGACGGACCTTAACAAGGCCGACCTTCTCACCGTGCGCGTTCAGGTAGTCAACAACTTCCTCAGCAACGTCACAGAAAGAACCCATACATACGATAACGCGGTCAGCGTCGCTTGCACCGTAGTAGTTGAACAGCTTGTAATCAGTGCCCAACTTCTCGTTGACCTTGTTCATATACTTTTCAACTACTGCGGGCAGAGCATTGTAGTACTTGTTGCAAGACTCACGGTGCTGGAAGAAAATGTCGTCATTTTCGTGAGAGCCGCGCATTGCGGGACGCTCGGGGTTCAGAGAGTGCTTGCGGAACTCAGCCACAGCCTCCATATTGGTCATTTCCTTCAGGTCTTCGTAGTCCCAGATAGCGACCTTCTGAATCTCGTGAGATGTACGGAAACCGTCAAAGAAGTTAATGAAGGGAACGCGGCCCTCGATAGTTGCCAAATGGGCAACAGCAGCCAGGTCCATAACTTCCTGTACATTGGATTCTGCCAGCATAGCAAAACCGGTCTGACGGCAGGCATATACGTCGGAGTGATCGCCGAAGATGTTCAAAGCCTGTGCAGAAACGGTACGGGCAGAAACGTGGAATACAGAGGGGAGCAGCTCGCCTGCGATCTTGTACATATTGGGGATCATCAGCAGCAAGCCCTGAGAAGCGGTATAGGTGGTGGTCAAAGCACCGGCGGCCAAAGAGCCGTGAACGGTACCGGCAGCACCTGCTTCGGACTGCATCTCAACGACCTTAACAGTGTCGCCAAAGATGTTTTTACGACCTGCAGCGGACCACTGGTCAACATAATCGGCCATGGGCCGGGAGGGGGTGATGGGGTAGATGCCAGCGACCTCAGTAAAGGCATAGCTGACGTGGGCGGCAGCGGTATTGCCGTCCATTGTTTTAAATTTTCTTGCCAAAATGAAGTACCTCCTAAAAGTAATCAATTTTCAACTAAAATATCATACCACCGAAAACACATTTTGTAAAGTGAGATAGCGGGGATTCCAATAAAATTTTTAAATAATTTATATAATTTTGTGGACATAAGTCAATAAAAAGCATAAAAAGGAATTGTGTTTTTTTGCCGAATGGAGTATGATGTAAGAAAGTGTGGAACAAGGAGGTGTTACATTGATTTGCAGTGTAAATACTATGGGGGTCAACGGAATACAAGGCAGTCCAATCTCTGTAGAGTGCTATATTTCCAATGGTTTACCTGGTTTTGATATTGTTGGACTTCCGGATGCTGCGGTTAAAGAGGCTCGGGAACGTGTCCGCGCTGCTGTAAAAGTAAGCGGTATGAAATTTCCCTCCAGCAGAATTACTGTAAATCTGGCGCCTGCCAGCTTGAAGAAAGCGGGTACCCACTACGACCTGCCGATTCTTTTGAGCATTATGTCTGCTTGCGGTGTAATTAAAAGACCGAAGTCTACCAGCGCCTTTTTGGGAGAGGTGAGCCTTGACGGACAGATTCGTCCAATTACCGGTGTTCTGCCGATGGCAATTGCCGGTAAATATGCGGGCTTTGAAACGATTTATGTACCGGCTGAGAATGCGCCTGAGGCGACTCTTGCCAGAGGGCCTGCCATCATTCCTGTGCATACAGTACGGGAATTGGCTGATGCATTGAATGGAAATACAGAGTTAACGGAAGAGCCTATTTGGGTACCGGAAAAACGTGAAAATACAATTCTTGACTTTAAGGACGTAATGGGGCAGGAGAATGTAAAGCGCGCTATGGAAGTGGCTGCTGCCGGCGGACATAATATACTGTTGGTAGGCCCTCCCGGTTCAGGCAAGAGTATGCTCAGCAAACGGCTGCCGTCTATTCTACCGGATATGACTTGGGAGGAAGCGCTGGAGGTCACACAGATTTATTCGGTGATGGGTATGGTATCGCCCAAATCACCCCTTGTAATGCAACGACCGTTTCGCAGTCCGCACCATACGGTATCAAATGCCGGTCTTGCCGGCGGTGGTACGAACCCAAAGCCGGGAGAGATTTCCCTTGCCCATAAGGGTGTGTTGTTTTTAGATGAATTACCGGAATTTCACAAGGATACGCTGGATATGATGCGACAGCCTCTGGAGGACGCGCAGGTTACCATATCCCGTGTTTCCGGTACTGTAACCTATCCGGCAGAGTTTATGCTGGTATGCGCAATGAATCCCTGTAAATGCGGTTGGTATGGTGATCCTTCCGGAAGATGCACTTGTTCAGAAAGTTCGGTAAATTCCTACCGCAGCCGTGTATCCGGACCCCTGCTGGACAGAATTGATATCATCATAGAAGTACCCGCAGTGAATTTTGAGGATCTGCGCCGTCGGCAGGAGGCGGAGCCGTCATCGGCTATCAAAGAACGCGTCAATACAGCCAGGGCGCGTCAACGTAAGCGTTTTGGTGCGTGTAGCGGAATGTGCAATGCGCGAATGGGTCCCGATGAGCTTCGAAACTATTGTAAATTGGACGCGGAAAGCGAAGTTCTTATGGGGCAGGCTTTTGATGCGTTTGGTTTGACAGCAAGAAGCTATGATAGGATTCTGAAGGTTGCAAGAACCATTGCAGATTTGGAGGGAGAGGCGGAAATTTCTGCCAATCATATTGCCGAAGCGATCCAATATAGAACTGTAGAATTGTAAAAGTGAGGATGAAACTTTGAAGGAAATATTTCTGTTAAAACTTGGCGAAATTGTCTTAAAGGGCGCGAACAGACGCCAATTTGAAGATAAATTGCGTCAAAATATTCGCCGTCGTATGAAGGCTTTTGGTAACTTTGATGTGTATTTGATGCAATCAACCGTTTATGTTGAACCGATGGATGCGCAAGCAGATGTGGATGGCGCCTGGGAAGCGTGTCACTGCATTTTTGGATTAGTTAGTCTGTGCCGTTGTCGCGCTTGCGAAAAGGATATTGACAAGATTTACGAAA
>JAZNDB010000059.1:0-2337 GCA_045587845.1 Faecousia sp. | reverse complement strand
AATTACGTCAATTTGGGATTGCAAAGCTTCGGGATTTTCCTGTTTGCCCTGCAGATAATGTACTTCCTTTCCGCGGAATTGGAAGACACTGGCGTGGGTTGCAGGATTGTTAAAGGAACGAAATCCGTTCTGAATTTCTCTGTTTTCTAAGCCAATATTCCGGCAAATAGCAATGCACATAGCAAAATTATAGATATAGAACGGATTGCTATAAGGAACATTCCAACGAATTCCGTCGTAAACAAACGTTTTTGCCGCAAAATCAACATCTGAAATCTGAACGGCAACATTACTCACAGAGCGATAGTTGCATCGTGTGCAGTGGAATGGGCCAATATTTTTGAGGTTGTAGTATTCGTATGCAATAGGGTGGCCGCATTTTGGACAGGGAAGTGTAACGTTATAAAAGTCTTCGTCAGTATAGGTTTTGTCATTGCGATCAACGCTGAAATAGATTGCATTACCGGAAAAATCCTCCAGACTACGACTACGAGGCTCCTCGTTGTTCAGATACAGGGTCATATCGTCGCTGATTGCGCTGCGAATTTTTCGATAAATAAAATCCGGATCGCCGTTACGTTGTACCTGGTCTTTTTGCAGATTTGTAAGTCCCAGGTTCTTTCCTGGCAGGACTTTGCGGATAAGGGGGAAACTCCGCTCATCAATTTCCAACACCAAATATTCTTTGTTAAACGTTCCCCAAAGATTAGAGTTTTTAATAAGTGTGGTAGCCACACCACCCATCATATTTGCGCCTTCCGTGTTGCAAGCGACGCTTCTGCCAGCGGAAATCAGTGTGTGGTACAGCAGATTGGTGGTGGTGGATTTTCCGTTTGTGCCGGAGATGAAAAAGACCTTGTTATAGTCAATTCCCTTAAATTTTGAAACAAAATTCGGCATAAGCTTTAAGGCGATCTTGCCCGAATAGTTACTGCCTCGCTTTTTATCTATGATATTAACGGCAAAGGCAACAAATTTTGAAATCCAAAGGGTTAAAATAAAGCGCATATCTTCGCTGTCCTCCATAGTCGTTTTCTGTTAGTATATCACGTTTTGTAAGGAATTGCTACTGCTCGCAATATTGATATTTCCATTATAATCGCATAGCAAAAATTTGTCAATTTCAGTGCGCCTTCACAGTTACGGTGTCAGTATAAATAATTGTGATTTACCTATTGTATTTTGCTGAAAAATCCTGTAAAGTAAGTATATATAATATCGCAGAAAGGATTGTTCATATGTATCACACACCATACAGCCCTTATGTTAAGGAACGAGAGACGCTGGATAACGGTTTTTCCAAAGGTTGGGGATTCCATTTTCCACCCTCTGAGGAATACGTCATCGATTGTCATGCCCACTGTCGCATTCCCTCTGGCACAAAAGAAGATATCATCGATGCGCTGGATAGATGGTTTTTCTATACCGAAGCATATCGGCAGCAGAAAATCGTTGCGCTGGTACAGGAGAAGGATCAATTTGCCGCATACCGGGATGTCGCTGCAGAGGACAGCCGCCTTCATTGGATGTTCTGGCCTGCCACAGATGAACCGGATCTGGCAGCGGTAAAGCAGGCCTACGAAATGGGCGCCTGCGGTTTAAAGCTTCATAATCACCGGATAATGAAGGGAGAAGTGCCCTTTGATATTTGGTATAGTCCCGAATGGCAGGAAATTTTTGCGTTTTTAAACGAAAAGAAGATGCCTGTTTTGTGGCACGTTACCCAGCGTGTCAGCTATTCTCCCTACCACGGCGGCGGCTACAACCCCTATTTCTCTGAGGGCCACGAAAAGGGTATCGATGTTACCAACGAGCAACTTCTGGAACAGTTTTGTGAAATTATGGATAAGTATCCCAATATCCCTGTCATCGCAGCGCACCAGTTGTATGTGGGCCTGGACCGTATGGCTGAGCTGATGGACAAATATCCCCAGCTTACCTTTGATACTACAGTTGGCTTCTTTACCCGCTGGTGCGATACCCTGTATGAAGCAGATCGGGAAGTGTATTACGATTTCTTTATGAAATATGCCGACCGGCTGTTGTTTGGCACCGATACAGATCTCAAACCTGATGCGATTGGTCCTTATCAGGTGGAGGCATTTGCCTGTCATCTGCGGTTTATTCATCAGCTTCGTCTTCCTTATGAGGAATTGCAGATGGTTCTTTATAAGAATTGTGAACGTATACTGGGCCTTCCTGCTTCCAGCTCTGCAAGAAAACATAATTCAAGGCCGTAAGTATAAGAAATAGAATTCATATGACTCAAGCGCACCCACCCGTACAGGTGGGGGGGGGAATGCTATGGTTACTTTTTTAAAAAGTGGTCGGTTATCA
>JAZNDB010000058.1:0-2856 GCA_045587845.1 Faecousia sp. | reverse complement strand
TCCCAAGTGCGTTTGGTGGAAGCAATTTCCAGCCTTTCTCTGCTGGTGTGAATGTCTTTCATATTTGGTCCAATGGACACGCAATCCAAGCCCGGCAGTTTTTCACTGAGCAGGCCACACTCCAAACCTGCGTGGATTGCCACAACCTCAGGTGCTTTGCCATACATTTCTGTGTATACGCGAATCATCGTATCTCTTAATTTGGAATCCTTTTTATATTCCCAAGCGGGATATTCACCGCGGATGATGCATTCACTTTCGTAGAAGTCAGCCAATTCCTTCAGTCTGCTTAGAAGTTCTTCTTTTTCCTTTTCTACACTGCTGCGCACAGCCCAAGTCAAATGAAGAGCATCGTCCAGCTTCAAAATGCCCAAATTCAAGCTTGTCTGCACCAGACCATCAATATCCTCGCTCCAGGTTTGCACACCGTTAGGCGCAGCGTTAAGCAGAGCGATGACTTTGGATGAACACTCCGATGTTAGCGCATTACCGCCCAAAGCGTCCACATCATCGCCGCTGATAATCACATTTGGCTCGTCAAACTGTTCCCGAATCTCCTGTTGGAGCTGTTCAGTTATCTCGTTGATTCTTTCAATATACATACCCAGCGCCACAAAGGTTACCTGACAGGAGCGGGGGATAGCATTATCTTTTGCACCGCCCTCCAACTTGGTGATGCAAATGGGCATCAGCTTTTGTACACGACCAAGCAATTCGCCCATCACTTTGTTGGCATTGGCGCGGTTTTTGTGAATTTCTACGCCCGAGTGTCCGCCCTGCAAACCCTCCACGGTCAGCTTCACACAAGGACCGTACACAGCACGGCGGGTTACAGGCATAGAAATAGTAGCTTTTGCGCCACCTGCGCAGGAGACGGTGAAAATGCCTTCTTCCTCAGAGTCGATGTTCAGCATAGTGCGACCTTTCAGCGAGGAAAGATCAATTCCGGTGGCGCCATCCATACCCGTCTCTTCGTCAACGGTGATAATAACTTCCAGCGGTGGGTGGGGAATAGATTTATCCGCCAACAATGCCAGAGCATAGGCAACAGCAATGCCGTCATCACCGCCCAATGTTGTTCCCTTAGCGAACACATAAGTACCGTCGTGAGCAATATCTAATCCGTCCGTATCCATATTGATAGCGCAATCTGCATCTTTTTCGCAGACCATATCCATATGTCCCTGAATGATCACAGGGGAGTGGTCTTCATATTCGCAGGTGCCCTCGCCGAATAAAATTACATTATTCAACGCGTCCTGCATATATTGAATATTATGCTCTTTGGCAAAAGACACCAAATAGTCGCTGATTTGCTTGGTGTTTCCCGAGCCGTGAGGGATTGCACAGAGCTTTTCAAAATAATAAAAAACCGACTGTGGCTCTAAGCCGGAAAGCTTATATGTGTTCATACAAATGCTCCTTCTATCGAATTAAAATCATTTTACCACATTTGCAGAAAAAAGTCCACAACCCCAATGCGCAAAAACTTCAATAAAACGGGGTGCGCGATTGCGCACCCCAAAGAGGAATGATTACTTCTTGCGGAAGGACATGCAGTCGGTGCACTGGTCCATAGTGGGGTTGCCTTCGTGGGTGCCCACCAGAATGCGGTCCAAAGCGCAGTAGTTTTCGCTCTGACAGTGGTTAGCGCACTGATGAACAGTGCATTCAATGCTCTTGTTTGCCTTACAATCCATTTTTGTTCCTCCTTTTTTGATGATAGGGTTAGTATGGCTGATTTTTTCTGTTACATACCCCTTGTTTTTAATTGACTTTTAACCGTGAAACGAGTATAATATTTGCGGAAAATATGAAGACGGAAAACCGTTTTTACAAAGAAAGGAAAATTTGCCATGATTTATAGTGCAGAAGTACAGCATATGTGCTCCGTGGCCAAGGGTGCCTATCACGGTCCCGCCCCCATTCCCGAAGAGGGTAAGTGGGTACAGGCCAAGCAAATCTCTGACATCAGCGGTTTTACCCACGGTATCGGCTGGTGTGCTCCTCAGCAGGGCTGCTGCAAGCTGACCCTGAACGTAAAAGAGGGTATCATTGAAGAGGCTCTGGTGGAAACTCTGGGCTGCTCCGGTATGACCCACTCCGCTGCTATGGCTTCCGAGTTTCTGGTCGGTAAGACCTTGCTGGAGGCTCTGAACACCGTCTTAGTGTGTGATGCTATCAACACCGCTATGCGTGAACTGTTCCTGCAGATCGTTTACGGTCGTACCCAGTCCGCTTTCTCTGAGGACGGTTTGGCTGTTGGCGCTTCTTTGGAAGACCTGGGCAAGGGTCTGCGCAGCCAGGTTGGTACTATGTTTGCCACCGCTGCTAAGGGTCCCCGTTACCTGGAAATGGCTGAAGGCTATGTTACCCGTCTGGCTCTGGACGAGGATAACCTGATTACCGGTTATGAGTTTATCAACCTGGGCCGTATGATGGATATGATCAAGAAGGGCGAAGATGCTAACGAGGCGCTGAAGAAGGCAAAGGGCTCCTACGGCCGTTTTGCTGATGCTGCTAAGTACATCGACCCCCGTCACGAATAAGAGAAGGAGGAACATACAATGGCTTTGTTTGAAGGTTACGAGAGAAAAATTGACAAAATCAACGGTGTCCTCGCTCAGTACGGCTTGGAGTCCGTGGAAGCTTGCCGCGAAATGTGTCAGGCTAAGGGTTTTGATCCCTATGAAATCGTTAAGGGCATTCAGCCCATCGCTTTTGAGGATGCCGCTTGGGCATACTGCGTTGGCGCTGCTATCGCCATGAAAAAGGGCGTTAAGAACGCTGCTGAGGCCGCAGAGGCCATCGGTATCGGTCTGCAGGCATTCTGCATTCCCGGTTCCGTCGCGGAAG
>JAZNDB010000057.1:0-2450 GCA_045587845.1 Faecousia sp. | reverse complement strand
GCTCCGGATTGCTCACATCTGTCCGTCCGCATACGCTGCACCGGTGATTATATTGCACGCGGGCATTTTGGTAGGGAGGGGGATTGGGTGTGAAGGGAATGGGCCCGTTTTTTTGCGGTGCTTTTTTCTGAAAAAGCCTGCCAAATTTAATGCGCCAGGAATAGGGGAAGATGTCTAGAAAATCCTTACCGGAGAACAGCAGGAAATTGCCAAGTCCAATCAGGGGGAACAGATTATGGGGGAACAGATTGACGGGATAAGTCATATTGAAAATGCTGGAAAGCACAATGACAAGGTAAACAATGACCATAATCCAGGCTTTTACAGGAATGATAAATAGAATCAGGAAGTGGGCATTGGGGTTTGCCACAGAGTAGCTCAGCAGCAGGCTCAAATGCAGGTAAAAGGCCATTTGTGAGTAAATGGCAACAAAATCTTCGGAGGAAACAATGTAACCGTCAATGATCACAGGTCCTACGGGACAGAAGATCATAGCAAAAATATCCATTAGCAAAATGCCGCTGAAATAAAACAGATTAAATTTTAGTGTTCCCATAGACATCTCAACAGCCCGACCAAGGCTATAAAAGAAATACAGGAATATCAGACCGAAAAAGCCTTGATAACCTTCGGTAAAGACAAAGGTAACCAAACGCCAAATCTGTCCGCTTAAAATCTTTTCCTTATCAAAGCACAGAAGATTGTATAGCAGATTACCGCCGTTAAACATACTCATAATGCTGACCAGCGCGCTGCCCAGTACGATATATAGCATTAAGTTGGGAATACCCTTGTTGCGATATTGATAGCAAAAGCGGTTAAAGCTTTGTCGCAAACTTTTCAATCCAATCAGCTCCTTATAAAAGTGATATCATCATACCACTTTTTGGTAAAAAAGTCCATAAAGGAATTATGAACATTTTTTCAAAGAAAAAAACAAGAAAAGTATTGACTTTTTGGGATTTTCGTGTAGAATAATGGAGCAACTGCATACAAGCCTTATCAAGAGTGGTGGAGGGAACGGCCCGATGAAACCCGGCAACCTGCTTTCAGCGTGGTGCCAAATCCGGCGGCAACGAGAGATGAGGATTCGATATACGCGCACATCGAGTCCTTCGGTGTGTGCAAATTTTTTTGTAAAGGACGAAAAATAATGGAAAAAAGACTGTTTACTTCTGAATGTGTTACCTGCGGCCACCCCGACAAGGTGGCAGACGCTATTTCCGATGGAATCCTGGACGCTTGCTTAGCGCAGGATCCCGATTCCCGGGTAGCCTGCGAAACCACGGTGACTACCAATTTCTGCTTGATTTGCGGCGAGATTACCACCAAGGCCGTGGTGGATTATGAGGCCATTGCCCGCGAGGTGATTGCATCCATCGGCTATACGGTTGCTGAGGATCAGTTCGCGGCTGATACGGTAGAAATTCTCTGTAAAGTCCATACCCAGTCTGCCGATATTGCCCTCGGTACCAATGACGAGGTGGGTGGCGCCGGTGACCAGGGTATGATGTTCGGTGGCGCTTGCACTCAGACACCTGAGCTGATGCCTCTGCCTGTGGCGCTGGCAAGAGCGCTGGCAAATCGACTTACACAGTGCGTAGAAAGCAACGATCTGCTCCGTCCCGACGGCAAGACACAGGTATCTGTGGAATTTGACGAGCAGGGTAAGGTTGTGGGTGTTGATACCGTAGTCGTGTCTGTTATGCACAGCGTGGACTTTGAAATGAGCGAACTGCGCAGATATATCCGCGAGGGTGTAATTGCCCCTGTTTTGAAGCAGTACGGTTTTGATATTGCCGATGTTGCCCATATCCATATTAACCCCACAGGTAATTTTGTCATTGGCGGTCCTAACGGCGATACCGGTCTGACAGGCAGAAAGATTATTGTGGATACCTACGGCGGCTACTTCTCCCACGGCGGCGGCGCTTTCTCCGGTAAGGACCCCACAAAGGTAGACCGCAGTGGCGCGTATATGGCGCGGTATATGGCGAAGAATCTGGTTGCGGCCGGTCTTGCCGAGCAGGTGGAGGTGCAGATTGCTTATGCCATCGGTGTGGCAGAGCCGGTATCTGTCCGCGTAAATAGCTACGGTACAGGTAAAATTGGTGACGAAGAGATGACTGCTTTGTTGCGGAAACACTGTGACCTGACCCCTGCAGGCATTATCAAGAAACTGCAGCTGCGCCGGCCTATTTACAGCCAGACCGCCCGCAAGGGCCACTTTGGCGCAAACAACCTGCCCTGGGAGCAGACCGACCTTGCAGAAACTCTGAAAAAGGCATTATAAATACAAAAAAGGAGCGTTAACAACGCTCCTTTTTATTGTATCAAATCGCTTTCTTCTGTAGATTCAGAGCCATTTGGGATGCCAGCACAACGCCTTCTGTGAAGGTGTTGGTGTGCTGCACAATGTCATTGCGCAAGGTATCCAAAATGGGCTCCTC
>JAZNDB010000056.1:0-8854 GCA_045587845.1 Faecousia sp. | reverse complement strand
GAGGGCGTAAATTACGCGGTACCACCTCTGGTTTAGCGCAGTTTCGCAGCTGCGCCCTTATGGCGTTAAAACGCCGAGCTATATCGGGCAAACCCGTCTTTCCCTACTATTTTCAGGAAAGCCACTCAAGGAGGTAACTTCAGTAAATCTGCCGCTGTCTTGCACCGTCCGACAGCTCTCTGCGGATACATAATTTACCTACTTCATCCCATCAACGCGTTGGCATTATCCTAACAAAAATTGCTTTATTTGTCAAGTGTTAGGGTTTCAGCATTTCTTCAGCGCTCTTTAGGGTAGTTTCCGTAATGGCAGAACCGCCAATGATGCGGGCCAGTTCTTGTTTTCTGCCTTCCAGATTCAGCGGTGTAACCGTTGTATATGTTCTACCGTTCTTTTCGTGCTTGTCAATCAAGAAATGGGTGCTTGCCAATGCCGCCAACTGGGGCAAGTGGGTTACACAAAGCACCTGCTTGTTGGTAGCTACGCTCTTTAGCTTCTCCGCAACCTTTTGGGCAGCGCGACCGGATACGCCGGTGTCCACCTCGTCAAAAATCAGTGTTGCTACGTGGTCTTGTTCTGCCAGCACATTCTTCATTGCCAACATAATCCGCGCCAATTCACCGCCGGATGCCACCTTATTGAGAGGTTTCAACGCTTCGCCTGCATTGGCAGACATATAAAAGGCAACTGTGTCTATGCCAGCAGGCGTTAATTCGGTCTGTGCAAACTCGCAGGAAAACTGTACGCGGGGCATATCCAACTGCGCAAGCTCTGACAGAATTTGCTCTGAAAGCAACCGGGCAGATTTTTTGCGGTTTTCCCGTAAAATAAGTGCGCTCTCCATCGCCTCGTTTTCCGCTTTTGCAAGCTTTGTTTTCAACCGATCGATTGTATCATCGGCCAGTTCAATTTCATCCAATTCCTTCTTGGCAGAATCCAGATATGCAAGAATTTCAGCACAGCTTGATCCATATTTTCGCTTCAATCGGTGGATAATATCCAACCGCGATTCGATGTCCTCCAGTTCTTCGGGAGAATAACTCAAATCATCCCGAATATCCCGCACTTCCTCTGCCACATCCTGCACCTGATACATCAGGTCAGCCAACTTCTCGCGGATTGATTCATAGGCATCTGTAAAGCGGGATAATCTTGCTATTTCCCGTTCTGCATCCGCCAGCAAGGATGCTGCCCCGTCTGTATCATCACTGCCATATAAACAGGCAAATGAGGACTGAATACCTTCGCTAAGCTTTTCTGCATTCTGCAGAATTTTTCTCCGCTGTTCCAGTTGCGCATCCTCATCTGTATCTAATTCCGCCTTGGATATTTCTTCGATTTGGTAACGAAGCGTCTCCATACGACGAAGCTTTTCTCCCTCGTCCATTGAGATGCTCTGTATCTTCCTGCGAAGAGAAACAACCTGCTCATATTGCTCTATGTATGCGTTTCTTATTCCGTCGTTTTCAGCAAAGGAATCAAGGAGAATCAAATGATTATTCTCATCAAACAAGGCGGCAGAATCGTGCTGACCGTGAATATTGATTAGTTGAATGCCCAATTTATGCAGAATTGAAACACTCACCAGCGTGCCGTTGACACGGCAAATGTTTTTGCCGTCCATAAAAATCTCACGGTGAATTACCACCTCAGAATCGTGCTCTACACCATTGTCTTCAAACCAATCCAGTTTGGGGACATCTGTGAAAACACCCCGCACCAATGCTTTTTCTGCGCCTGTGCGGATCATATCCCGATAAGCTCTTTCGCCCAGGATTGCGCAAATTGCATCAATCACAATTGATTTACCGGCGCCGGTCTCGCCGGTTAACACATTAAAACCGGCATCAAAGGAAATGTCTGCGCACTCAATGACCGCAATGTTTTCAATATGCAGAAGACTCAGCACGCACAATCCCTCCTTAGTTTAATAAATTCTTGATTTCACCGCAGAAGGATGCTGCGGCATTCATATCACGCATAACAATCATTACCGTGTCATCACCGGCAAGGCTGCCGACTACCGTGCTCATATTCATAGTATCAATGGCAGAAGCCGCTGCATTCGCAAGGCCCGGCAGAGTGCGAATAACAATAATGTTTTGCGCATAGTCAAAGCTCACTACGCACTCCCTGAAAATCGTGTTAAGTCTTGCAGAAAATGTACCGCTTAGTTCGTTGGAAGATGTTGTATAGCGGTAATTGCCAAGGCTTGTCAATTCCTTTACAATGCGCAATTCCTTGATATCTCTGGAAACAGTAGCCTGTGTTCCGCGAAAGCCTGCCGCCTGTAATTCTGCCAGGAGTTGTTCCTGGGTTTCCACATTCTTATTGGAGATAATCTCCAAAATTTTGGCTTGTCGTTGACTTTTCATTCTATTCACCTCATCCGATTCTGAATTTCATATTCACAACATCAAAAAAGCTTCTGTCTTTTAATCGAACCAGCTTTGTGCAAAGGCTCGACTTACGGATCGTTGCCACATCACCCATATTCATACGCAATGCCTTGCCGCCATCCACAGAAAGATAAGCATTTCTTTTTGCATTTTGTGTCATTGTAACGGAAATTGTGCGCTTATCCGACGTCACAATACATCTGCTTGCAACATCGTGGGCACAAATCGGTGTCACCAGAATGCTATCTGCATCTGGCTCTACAATGGGACCGCCGGCGGAAAGACTGTATGCGGTAGAGCCTGTGGGCGTTGCAACAACAATGCCGTCACCGCCGCATTCCATTGCCTGCACATCATCGCATTTCACCTTCAAATGCACAATCCTTGCCACTGCGCCCTTGGTAATTGCCACATCGTTTAAGCACAGATCGTGGAAAATAATATCTCTGTCGCGGTGTACGGTTACATCCAGCATCATTCTGTTGTCAACAGTATAATCATCGTTGGCAATTCTTGATAGTTGATCCAGTTCACTGCTCTCCAGTTCTGCCATAAAGCCCATTGTGCCTATGTTAACACCAAGCACAGGAATGCCGTTTCTGGTTGCAGCCTTAGCCATATGCAGCAGCGTACCGTCACCGCCAAAGCATATAACCATAGATGCATTGGGCAGTTCCCGATCCATACGGCTAAACCGAATATCCCGGGGCAAATCATAGGTTCTGTCTACCTCAAAGGGCAGGCATATACGGGTCTCGACCCCAGCCTCATTCAAAATACGTTTTGCTTCCAGCAGTGTTTGAAAATTCTTATCTCGATATGGGTTTGGGGATAAAATTACACGTTTCAATTACCTCACCCCTTTAGTGTATTGTGGGCATCGTTAACCACCGATGCCGTATCCGGTGTAATACCCGGCTTATCATCCAATGTTAAATGGGCTAAAAATTCAATATTGCCCTCGGGGCCTTTTACCGGAGAAAAGGTTAACCCTAAGATAGTGAACCCAATTTCCTGGGTAAGCACCACAAAGTTATCCAATACTTCCTTGTGAATGGCAGGGTCACGAATAACACCCTTTCCTTTGGCAACTGTCTCTTTGCCTGCCTCAAACTGCGGCTTAATCAAACACAGAACTTGTCCGGTAGGCTTTAAAAAGGTCTTAACAACAGGAAGTACAATCCGCAGCGAGATAAAGCTCACATCAATCACAGAAAGGTCCAGCGGTTCACCCAAATCCTCGGGTGTTACATAGCGAACATTGGTACGCTCCATCACGACAACACGGGGATCAGAACGAATTTTCCAATCCAACTGACCGTAACCAACATCGATTGCAAACACCTTGCTTGCGCCCTGTTGGAGCAGGCAATCGGTAAAGCCACCTGTTGATGCGCCGGAATCGCTGCATACATAACCGGTAGGATCTACACCAAAATCACGCAAGGCCTTTTCCAGCTTCAAACCGCCGCGGCTTACATAAGGACAGCTTCCTGTCCGCACCTCTATGGGCAAGCTTTCTTCATAGGATGTTCCGGGCTTATCAGCCTTTTGACCATCCACATACACAAGACCACTCATAATAATTGCTTGGGCCTTCGTTCTTGTTTCCGCATAACCCCGGTCTACCAGAAGGACATCCAAACGTTTTTTAATTTTCATTTTGACGCGCCTCCATAACATAGTTTTTGATTGCCTCGGGGCTTAATCCATAGTGTTCATACAAGGTGTTGATATTGCCGTGACGTACATAGCGTTTTCCTAAATCAACACCGCTGACACTGCATTCCGGACAGATCTTTTGTAATTCATAGGTCAGTTCCTGGCAGATACCGCATTGTCCACTGATTTCCTCCAGCACAATTACCTTTTTATCTGCCGAAAGGGCATTGGCAATTGTTTCCACAGGAAGCTCAGACAAACGTGTCAGTCGCAATACAGTAGATTCAATGCCATTATTCGACAACAGTTCTGCCGCCTTCATTACGTTATCGAGAAGAACTCCATAGGTAATCAGGGTGACATCGTCACCCTTTCTGTGGGTAATAACGGAATTGTCTGCGTTCCACAGGCAATCCTCAAAGCCGCGATCACCACCTCTGGGATAACGGATAGCAACAGGTCCTGTCTGCTCCTCCACCGCCCATACAAGCATTTTTTCCAATTCCTTACGTGATGCCGGTGCCAGCAGGGTCAGGCCCGGCGCGTGGCGCAGGAAGCCTACGTCATAAATACCGTGATGGGTTTCTCCATCTTCCCCTACCAAGCCTGCTCTGTCGATTGCAAAGATTACGTGTAAATGAAGCATACAGATATCCTGTAAAATCATATCGTATGCCCGTTGCAGGAAGGTAGAATACAACGCAACAACAGGTATCATCCCCTGCTTTGCCAAGCCACCCGCCATAGAAACCGCGTGCTCTTCCGCGATTCCCACATCCAGTAATCTTTTGGGATACTGTTTTTTGAAATCCAGAAGACCGGTACCGCCGGGCATTGCCGCTGTTATCGCACAAAGCTTTTTATTGTGCTTGGCAAGCTCTACCATAGTTTTACCAAAGCTCTCAGAAAAGCTGGCTACAGAGGTACTTAATGGCTCACCGGTGACAGGTTCAAATTTGCCAATTCCGTGGAACAGTTTTGGATGCTCCTGCGCCGGTGCATAGCCTCTTCCCTTTTGCGTAATTGCATGCAATATAACCGGTCGGCGCATCTCCTTTGCAGTTTGCAATAAAACAATTAATTTTTCTGTGTCGTGACCGTCCACGGGCCCCAGGTAGGTAAAGCCCATACTTTCAAAGATTGTTTCCGGCAGCAGCATTCTGCGGAGTTTATCCTTAATGGAGACAATCAATTTTGAAATACTGCGGCCACCGGGTATCTTTGACAAAAAATCTTTTGTATGTTGTTTGATACCAAGGTAACGCTCTTTCGTCCGTAGTTGGCGTAGGTGAGATGCCATACCGCCCACATTTCTGTCAATAGAAAACGTATTATCGTTCAAGATAATTACCATCGGTTCATTACTAACCGCGGCATCGTTCAATCCCTCAAAGGCTACACCGCCGGTAGCCGCGCCATCGCCAATAAGCGCAACAACATTGTAATCTTGTGCCTGCATCGTTCTTGCGCGGGCCATTCCCAGGGCAATGGATACAGAAGTAGATGCGTGACCCGCTACAAAGGCATCTGTTACACTTTCGGCGGGTTTGGGAAAGCCTGCCATACCATCAAACTGGCGTAGCGTTGCAAAATCATCCTGCCGACCTGTGAGCATTTTATGAATATAGGACTGATGTCCCACATCGAAAATCAATCGGTCCCGAGCCGTATCGAACACAGTTTCAATCGCAACTGTCAGCTCCACAACGCCTAAATTGGAGGACATATGTCCCCCTGTTTTTGATACATTCTCTACCAGAAAGTCGCGAATCTCCTGGCAGAGTATTTTTCGATCATCAGCATTTAAGAAAAGTAAATCCTGATGACATTTGATGTTCTTTAATATATTCACAGGCAAAACAACCTTCTCTGTTTTTTGTATGTATATTATCACATTATTTATGAATATACAAGTATGATTTGTATATTTGCATATTTTTTCAGTAATTCCAAATTCGAACTGTTTAAGCAAAGAAACACGCAACAATTATGAAATAAACCCGCACCAAAAGGTGGGGGTTATTTTATGGCGGAGAAGGAGGGATTTGAACCCTCGATACCCTTTTGGGGTATACACGATTTCCAATCGTGCGCGCTCGGCCAGCTACGCGACTTCTCCATAATCACCCCGATTGCAGTCAGCCTGTGTATAATACTCTATTTGTTTACATTTCTCAACCCCTAAATTTCCTAAAAAGCACCTTTGTAGTAAAGATATAACCCCCGCCCAGTTATATGGACAGGGGTTTTTGGAGCTAGTGACCTGACTCGAACAGGCGACCTTCTCATTACGAGTGAGATGCACTACCGACTGTGCTACACTAGCATTTTCAAGCCTTTACATTATATCTATTATATACATCAATGTCAACTGATTTTTATGCTACACCACCATTCAAAAGCCGTACGGATACACCGTACGGCTTTATTTTATATCTCTTGTCTGCCCTCTAGTGCGCGGGAAAGGGTAACTTCATCTGCATATTCCAGCTGACTTCCCACAGGAACACCATAGGCCAGCCGTGTTACTTTAACCTCCATAGGCCGCATCAGACGGGAAATATACATTGCCGTAGCCTCCCCTTCTGTATCCGGATTGGTAGCCATAATTACTTCTTTTACATTGCCCTTTGACACCCGCATTAACAATTCCTTTACACGGATATCATCCTGCGTGATATGATTCAAAGGAGAAATCACACCGTGAAGCACGTGATAAACACCATTGAACTCACGGCTGCGCTCCATTGCAATCACATCACGGGGCTCAGCAACTACGCAAATAACGCTGTGATTACGCCCGGCATCGTCACATATTGGGCAAATTTCCTTATCTGTCAAATTCTGACAAATCGGGCAGGTATGCACCGTCTGTTTTGCCGCAACGATTGCATCGGCAAAGGCCTGCGCCTCTTGGATAGGCAAACTCAGCACATAAAACGCAAGACGCTGCGCTGTTTTGCCTCCTATGCCGGGAAGGCGGGCAAACTGGTCAGCCAAATCCTGCAGTGCCGCGGGAAAATACTGCATAATGCCTCCTTAGAACAATCCGCCCAGATTCAAACCGCCGGTGAGCTTAGACATATTGTTTGCAGAATCTACATCTGCTGCGCGAATTGCCTCGTTCACAGCGGCAATCACCATATCCTGAAGCATTTCTACATCATCGGGATCAACTGCCTCAGGATTGATTTCCAAATTCATTAACTCGTGTTTGCCGTTTACTTCAGCTTTTACCATACCGCCGCCGGCCGTTGCAGAAAAGGTCTTTGTCTCCATTTCCTCCTGCATACGCAGCATCTCCTGCTGCATTTTTTGCGCCTGCTTTATCATAGCTGCCTGGTTCATACCACCGGGCATACCGCGGAATCCACCTTTTGCCATCGTTTTACTCCTTAATCTTTAATATTGACTACATTGGAATGGTCTCTGCCAAATTGCAGAAGTTGTTCCATTTGTTTATTGACCACATTGGCCTTATCGGTTACCACAACTCTTACCGGTTGACCCAATTTTGCAGATACCTTTCGGGCAACCATTTCCAACACCTCAGGCTTATCCACAACTTCTTTTGTAAATTTATTTTCACAGGAAAGTGCCAATGTATTGCCCTGCAATACACACTGTATAGGACCGTTAGGCGCAAAGAAACCGGATACAGGCGGTTTTAACTCTTTGCGAACCTGCATACATATTTCCGTCCAAAAACCTGCTGGCGCTTCATCTTGTGTCTCATATGCAATATCCACAACAGGCTCTTCAGCAACAGTTTCCGCAACCACAGGAGCAGGTTGCACAACTTCTGTCGTTTGTGAAATTGCAACAGGCGTCATTGCGATATCTCCGCTATTGATTCTATCCTCCAGACGGGTTAGGCGGGTATTCAAGCTTTCTGCATCCAACTGAAGCTCAGGTTGACAAAGATTCACAATGCAAAGCTCTGCATCCATACGACGGCTTGCGCTTCTTACAAAGCCAGCAGTTGTCTTTTGAATCAAATCCAGCATCCGCACCAACTCTGCCGATGTGAATCTGGCTGAGAGTTTCTTTACCTCGTCATCGGTAGCAACTCCGGAAAGCATTCCAATCGCCTCTTTGGGCGCAGATTGCATTACCATAAAGTCCCGCGTCAGGCAGGCAAGCTCATCTAAAAGCGCTCCCATATCCTTTCCCTCGGCATAAAACCGGTTTAGCAGGGACAGCGCACCGGCTGTATTATGATCGGCAATATGGGCCATAAGCTTGCCACAGTCCTGAATTCCGGCAATACCCAGGCACGCATAGACCTTTTGCGCAGTCAGTTCTCCAGTAGTGGCTGACGCACACTGATCCAGCAAACTCAGGCCGTCACGCATGCCACCGTCAGCAAGCCGAGCAAGAATACGCGAAGCACTGTCATCAAGATCAATATTTTCCTGATAGGCTACATATTGAAGTCTTGCCGCAATATCCTCCTGGCTGATCCTGCGGAAGGAAAAGCGCTGACAACGGGATAAGATTGTAGCAGGAACCTTATGCAGTTCCGTAGTAGCCAGAATAAACAGCAAATGCTCCGGCGGTTCTTCAATGATCTTCAAAAGCGCATTGAACGCCGAAATAGACAGCATGTGCACTTCGTCAATAATGTACACACGCATTTTCACTTGAGAAGGTGTATAGATCGCATCATCACGAAGATCACGGACATTGTCCACACCGTTATTGGAAGCAGCATCAATCTCCAAAACATCCATGCAGGAGCCTGCATCGATTGCCTTGCAGCTCTTACAGCAGTTACAGGGATTACCACCCTG
>JAZNDB010000055.1:0-5803 GCA_045587845.1 Faecousia sp. | reverse complement strand
CCTGTGGGGAAATACAGCAGGATCGTCACACCCTCATGGCTGAAAGCCGGATTCATAAATGCCGTCAGCAGCATAATAGGCAAACACCAGCGAAGGGTGAATAAAACTGCTTTTTTCCCCTCTGCCTGCACTGCATAAACGATGGCGCAAATTAAGGAGATCCCTTGCGCCAAAGGGTGGTTTAGTGCCATAGAAAAACCGATCACCAAGGTAAAATACAGAAAGTTCACCAAGGGATGGTACTTTGAAAAACGATCAATCATATTACTCAAAACAAATTCTTTCCGCCAATATCGTTGCCCAGATCACAAGTGTAGCGCCACTCTACCACATCGCCGTCTTTCAGCTGATAACGGGAGCAGCCGTAGTTGGGATACCAACCGTTGACCCGGTACATCCAGCCGGATAAGCCACCACAATCAAACTCGTACAGATTGTGGATGCCTTCTATGTAGGCGCTATTGTAAATGGGAGTCCAGGAGGACTCCAAGTGGATACCCTTTTCTTTACAGACTCGCTGCAGCACATCAAACACGGACTCTCCCTCATAGAAGCTAACGGTTGTCTTTGCCAGGATCGTGCCGCCGGAGGGAACCATTTCCAGCTTTTCAGGATCTAACTGCTCCAGATTGTTAAGAATGGTAGCGCATTCGATGGAGAAGGTGCAGGTATAGGTTTTCGTCTTGTTTACATTCTGATCTTCCGGTTCTACCGGCTTGGGTTTGCCCGCCGGGATGGGATCAGTCAGGTACTTGTCCTTGCCGTCGGTATAAACCTGACCATCACTGCCCTGGGGTTTGGATAGGTAATCCTCCCTTCCGTTGGTGGGTGCAGTTGTTTCTTCGGTGGGGGAAGTAGGATCTTCTTCATCATCGAAAATGGGATCTTCCCGAATAACCAATTCCCCCACAGAGCCGTCCAGGATCAGATTTAAAATGGTGCTCTTGCTGCCGGTGACAGATACAGATGCCACCGGCTTTTCACCTGCGTAGGCAGTTGCGCTTTGGGCATCCCACTCCTCGTTCAAATAGATAGAAAGCAGTGCGGAAAAAGAAAAAGGTTCTGCTTGATTGACAACCACCTTGATCTCACTGTCTGCAATTTTGCTCAGCTGTACACCCAGGTTGATTTCTTTGGGTTCTACTATATCGCTGCCAAAGATGGTCCACTCATATTTGTAATCGCCGGATTTTCCGGTAAACACACCGATGGCATTTTCCTGCTTTACTTGCTTTATAACATTTGCTTTGATAACGCCGTTTTCCGGAATAGAAACCGGCTCTTTCAAGTTCACACTGCCCCAGTTACCTGTGCAGGCGCAGAGGGAAAGCATTATGGTAAAAGCCAATAAAAGGCTGAATAGTCCTTTCATAGTTATTCTCCTATCACAAGCCTGCCGTTTTTGACTTTTAGCGTATCTGTTGTCATAGCAAGGCTTTGGGTTTCGTCGGATGCTGCAAATACTGCATCTTCCAAAGTCAAATCGAGAACATCACCGGGTCTTACGCTGCCCCGTAGGCGGAATTTCAGACGAAGAACAGCATTGTAGTCGTCCGCAAGGAGTTCCTTGGTAAATGCATTTTTACCGCCGGTCATATCCAAATACATAATGTTGATGAGACTGGTCTCATTGCTGGTCTGAACATTGTAGCTCCAATCCGGAAGCTGCTGACCGCTGCCGTTGTTATCATTTAAAAGAAAGAGATTGCCTTCCTCCACACCAAGAAATTCCAACCGGGAGGAATCAAAGCTGATGCTCATACTCATTGCAGGATAACGGGCATCTCCCAAATGGGATATGGTCACATCCAATGTGAATTCCTCAGTTTGGGACGCCGATAGTTTTTGGGGTGTTTCCACCGTCAAAGTCGGTTTGCCGGTGGTAGGGTCGTTACCGCACCGAACCAGCAACAATATAACAGCTGCCATTAACAGACAGGCACCGACAATCCACGGCCATCGTTTTTTGATAAATTGCTTCATGGGAACACTCCTTTAGAAAAGGGCGAGGTGATATTCCCCCCGCCCATCGGTTAAATTACTGGTTTGCGGTAATGGTAGCCGCCTTGGTAACCACGATATAATCGATCTTGTTCACAAAGGCTTCCATGATCCCCAGCGCATCAAAGGTGTTGATCCGGCTATCACCGTTGACATTCATAGTCAGAATATCATCATCGGTAGGTGCCTCACCCTTACGCAGCCAGGCATCCACCACATTCAGCGCATCCTGTGCGTTAACTACGCCATCACCATTGGAGTCACCGAAAGCAAGCTCAGTGGCATTGCCTCCGGGGATAGCAAAGTTTCTTTCGCTGACAAAGCTTTCCATAGCAATGGTTGCATCCACCACCGCCACATAAGTGGCAACACCGGTCTTTGCAGTGATTTCAGCGCTGTACTTAAATTCGATCGTATTGGTGCCGTCGTTATAGGTCAGCCTGGAACCGTTCTTAATCCCAGTCACAGCCACTGCTACCGCCTTCTTGGTGGAGGGGATCAGATCCACATCATCACCGGTGTACAAGCACTTGGCGCTGAAGGAAAGGCCAGCCGCCACATCAACAGTGTCTTTGGCATTATCGGTATTTACAACGGCCATCGCTTCTTCGTCCTCAGAATCAGAGGTCAGCTTCACAGACATACCGGCAATCGCAATGTCCAGCTTGCTGCCTCCTGTCACTTTCTCTGCCCGAAAGCTGACCGTGAACAGTTCAGCGGGGAATTCCTCGCCGGTAACCCTTAAGGTACTGTTATTGTTGGCATCGAAGTAGACCACACGAAGCTTGCCGGTCTCAGCTTCCAAGTTCCAAACGGCTGCGCCACCGGAAAGCCGGTCGCTTGCAGTGACATTGGTAACGGCAACACCCTCCGGGACATTTACAATGAAATCGATCAGCTTGTAGCCGGCATCGCTGTCCCACTTGTTGATGCTGATAATGCCGTTAAATTCGCAGCCGGGGTTAACTTCAGCAGGCAGTCCCAGGGTGGCGATCATTTCATTGGATGCAGGGACATCGAAGGTCACATCGCTATAATCAAAGAGCGCAGGCTTGCTGCTTAGGAAGCGATCATAAGCAACCAGTGCATAGCAGGACTGGTCGGTAGCCATAGCATTGCTACCTGCCCCAATGATGTGCTGGAAGGTTGCGGATTCGGGCTGGTAGTGGGCAAGCAAGGCATCCACCACGGAATTTCCATTCTTAATAAAGCGGCTGTCGGTATCAGGATTGATGCCCCAAGTGGTAGCAGCTACGATAACCCAGGCACAGCTTTCTGCGCACTCGCTGCCGCCGGAAGCAAAGGTGCCGTTGCCGTGCTGCATAGCAGACAGGCAGGCAAATGCCTCTTCACAAACCGCTGCAACCTCCGGCTGATTGCGGTAGGGATACAGTGCAGTTAGGGCCATACCGGTGATATCCGGGTCAGATGCATAGGTCTTGTTGGCCATCAAAGACCAGCCACCGTCATTGTGCTGGGCGGCAACGATGGCAGCCACACACTGCTGGCGAATCGTTGCATCCGAAGTGGCATAATTGTTAGAATCCAGTGCAATCAATGCCCAAATCGTACCGTTTAGGCCCTGCTTCTTAATCCAGGAGAAACCGTTTGCACTGTATGCTTCCACCAGATCCCAGTTGCCTACACAGGTGGCATCCTTGCCAATCGCAGACAGGGCAACGATCAGGCGTGAGTTCTCTGTAGACTTACTCTTATGGAGTGCGCCGTTCAGATTCAACTTGGATGCCGTGGTATTCACTGTTTTCACGATGCGGTCATAGTAATCGGAGAAATAAGCAGAATCTTTTTCATAGTAACGACCCCGGGCAAGGCTTAATACCACCCAATCACCTGCGGTGGTGCCGAATACCGGAGCAGTAACAGTAGCTGCCAGCTGCGCCATTGTAGTATTCAGCTGGACACTGACAGAACGTGGCGAACGCGTTTCCTCTGCGCCTGTTGCCAAGACGGTTGCAGACACCAGCCCCAAAACCAACACGACCGCCAGTATCGTACTGAGTGCTTTTTTTACAATAGTCATAATCCAATTATCCTTTTATGTTCTTACAGAGCATTTCCGGTGATGTCAACACCGTTTGCTCCAACGCCAGGATTTGCAACGATGGTCTCGCCGATTTCTGCACTCTCAAGCTGTGCGGTAATGTAAATGCTGTCGTTGGTATTGTAGGCTTTTGCCCACTGTGCCACAAATTCATTATTGGCAATTGCCTCCATTTCGGTGCCGTTAACAACCAGATTTACCTTAATATCCACAGCTGCGCCAGCTTGGATCAGCGCATAAACTGCGTCAAAGTCATCAAACCTCACCTGGAACCAGCACTTGCTTCCGCCGGTAAATGCAACTGACTTAACGGTTACGGCAAAGAACCGGAAAGCTCCCTCTGCGTCCTTAATAGGTAGCTGGGAGTTATTCTCATTAAACTCACATTTGCCGCTAACAACCAGTGCGCCATTGCCGATGACCTCCGCACCGGGTGCAATGGAATCGAAAGTATCTGCGCGCAATGTGTAGCCGTTTAAATTCAGCACTGCATTTTCTGGCACAATAACATCACCGACAGTCAGATCTGCAGTCAAAGACACATATTCTGCGCCACTTGCTTTCTGATATGCAAACGCTTCTTCTAAGGTGGCAAAGCTCTGATCACCAACGGCTACATTTTTTGCAGTTTCCTTTACAGTTACCTCCGCATAAGCAGGCGCAGAAACGATGGAATCGGGATATTCACAGCCATAACCTCCATCAGCCCACAAATACCAAGTACCAGCAGAGGGGAAAGTGATCTCAGCAATGCCGCTGTCATCGGTAGTGGCTGTTCCGGTGGCATCGTACAAGGTAGTACCGTAGGAGATCTCATATCCGGCTTCGTCATATACGGTAGCATCGCTGCCCATACCGGAGTAGGCGCGAACCAGCTTTACCGTGCAAGCAGCATTCCCATCAGCGGTGTAGTTATGCGTAAAAGTGCCGTTTTCATCGGCAAAGAAATGGAAACCGTAATTAGAGTCCATAAAGAAATCCCAGCTGGAGAAACTGGCCATGTCCAGAAAGTCACCGACTTTTAGTACGATCTGGTCGGAGGTAGCACCCCAACCGGCACTTGCCAGAGGATACTCACCGTTAAGATAGTAGTTTAAGTTCTCGTCAAAGCCGAATACACCGCCCTGGAAGTAGGAACTGCCGGGGCCACCGGTGAAGGTCACATCGGAGAAATCACCGCCGTAGATGTTTTCATGGGCATAGATAATCATGTGCAGAGCGGTGATATCATAAGTGCCGTCACCGTCCTCGTCGTATTTATACTCGCCCAAATTGTATGCATCCAGGTCAATGGATGCTAATTTTTCAAATGAAACGGGGATATAGGCTATTGGATCGCCATTTTTGTCAGCGATATACTTTCCGTCAAAGCTGACGGAGATGTAAATCTGATCCGCACCGGTAGCCAGGGCGGTGGCAGGCAGCAGACCCAGCACCATCACAAAGGCGAGGATCATACTTAAGATTTTCTTGGTTGTTCGCATAATAGAATCGTCCTTTCTTATGCTTGTAGGTTACTTTTCCTTGGGCTTCTTTAATCCGGCAGACTCCAATGCGCGGGGCCACGGCCCAAGGTAAGCCTTGATCTGGGCGCAAGTTGCACTATCGAAGTCTTTTTTTGTGGGCATTCTTCCCAATTCTTGGCACTTGCAGCGCAGAAGGTCCTCCGCCCAGGCCTTCTTCTCTTCGGGTGTCACTTGCATCCCTCCCTTACTGTTTTGTGGTTCTCTCGCAAACAAA
>JAZNDB010000054.1:0-7005 GCA_045587845.1 Faecousia sp. | reverse complement strand
GGTATGCCCAGAAACACCTCTACCCACGCCGCCGGTGTGGTAATTACTGCGCAGCCTGTCTGCACCTATGTACCCCTTTCCCGTAACGATGATACTACCGTCACCCAGTATACAATGACCACCATAGAGGAATTGGGTCTTCTGAAAATGGACTTTTTAGGTCTGCGAAACCTGACGGTTATTGAGGACGCAGAACGCCAAATCCGTCTTTTAGATCCGGATTTCGATATTGATAAAGTGCCGGATAATGATCCTGCAACCTTCCAAATGCTTGCCGAGGGCAAGACACAGGGCGTTTTCCAGTTGGAATCTGCAGGCATTACAGGTGTGTGTATTAATATGAAGCCCACCTCCATCGAAGATATGACGGCGATCGTTGCCCTCTATCGTCCCGGCCCTATGGACTCCATTCCCCAGTTTATTGCCTGCAAGCACGACCCCAACAAAATTACATATAAAACGCCTCTGTTAGAGCCAATTTTGAAGGTTACTTATGGCTGTATTGTCTACCAGGAGCAGGTGATTGAGATTTTCCGAAGCCTGGGCGGCTATACGATGGGACAGGCCGATAATATCCGCCGCGCCATCTCAAAAAAGAAGATGAAGATTATTGACGCAGAGCGAAATGTCTTCGTCTATGGAGATAAAGAGCAGGGTATTTCCGGAGCAATGGCAAAGGGCGTTCCCGAGGCGGTAGCCCAATCCATTTATGATGAAATTGTTGCCTTTGCAAACTATGCATTCAATAAGGCGCACGCAGTTTGCTATGCAGTGGTATCCTACCAAACTGCCTACTTAAAATGCCACTATCCCAAGCAATATATGGCGGCGCTGATGACGTCTGTTTTAGATTCTGCCACCAAGATTTCCGGCTATATTGCTGAATGTAAGGATTTGGGCATTGCAACCCTGCCACCCGATGTAAACCACTCCATAGACAGCTTCGCAGTTGAGGGAGATTCCATTCGTTTTGGCCTTGGCGCAGTGAAAAATGTAGGTAGAGGCCTGATTCGCAGTATGGTCAGCAAGCGGACGCAGGATGGCCCGTTCCTGTCTTTAGAGGATTTTATTCGGAGAATGGGTGACGAACTGAACAAACGCGCATTGGAGAACTTTATCAAGTGCGGCGCAATGGACTGCTTCGGTCACCACCGCAGCGAAATGCTTGCTGTGTTCGACACGATGATGGATTCCATTGCCGCATCCAGAAAAAAGAATCTGGATGGGCAAATCGGTCTGTTTGAAATGCTTCAGGATACTGAAAATGCGGTGGAAATTCCCATTCCCAAGCTGAACGAAATGAATAAGGCAGATTTAATGCTGATGGAAAAGGAAACCACAGGCAACTATCTGTCCGGCCACCCGATGGACGATTACCGTCACCTGCTGAAGGGCACGCACGTTGTGCCAATCGGTACACTTATGGACGAGGAAAATACCTATCAGGATGACCAGATTATCAGCGTTGCGGGTGTGGTGCAAACCATTAAAATGAAGACTACCCGTAACAATTCAATGATGGCCTACGTGACACTGGAGGATGATACTGCTTCGATCGAAATGCTGGCATTTTCCAATGTGCTGAGCCAGTTCGGTGGGTATTTGAAGGAAAACCAGCCTGTGGTAATTGTGGGCAGACTCTCTATGCGGGATGATAAAGAACCGCAAATTGTCATCAATCGCGCAAGACCTATGTCCGACTTTGCCAATCAGCGTTCTGAGGAGGAGCTTGTTCGTGAGATTCCAAAAACAGGCACATTGTATCTCCGCCTTCCCAGTGAGGAAGGTCCGTTGTTTGGAAAGATTCGCGCCATATTGAATATGTTCCCGGGACAGGCGCAAGTGGTTGTCTACTTTGCGGACACAAAGCAAAGACGGGGTAGTACCTGCGCTTTGGATAGCCGTATGCTTGCAGAGCTGAACAATGTGCTGGGACAGGAGAATATTGTTATAAAATAACTTTCCATTTCAAAGCAGATATGTTATACTAATATGAAGGAGGTGTTACTATGAGAAAAAGAATAAAGCGTTTGTTTTGCTTGCTTATGGTAGCACTGAGTTTATGCGGTTGTACTATGCGTACAGTGGATCAAATGTATGTACTTCCAAAGCGCTCAAAGGACTATAGCAATTTGCAATCTGCCATAGATAAGGCAATGGCAGGTCTGGAATTTTGCGCCCCGTTAAGTGGTGATAATCAGCAAACTGTCCAAATTGCCGATTTAGACGGGGACGGACAGCAGGAATATTTGGTGTTTGCCAAAGGTAGTTCTGAAATTCCTCTGCGCGTTTTGGTGTTCGACAGACGGGAAGACAGTTTTCTCCACATAGACACCATAGAAAGTAATGGCACAGCCTTTGACCAGGTGGAGTATATCCAAATGGATGATGCGCCTGGCGTAGAGCTTGTAATTGGCCGCCAACTTAGCAACCAACTGATGCGCTCTGTTTCCGTTTATACCTTCTCAAGCGGTGAAAGTGAGCAGTTAGTGACTACCAATTACCGAAAATTTGTCACACTGGATATCAATGACGACGGATATTCGGAACTGTTCCTGCTGCGGCCCGGTCAAACGGAAACGGACAACGGCGTTGCAGAGCTTTACAGTATGAAAAACGGGATTATGGAACGTTCCAACGAGGTGAATATGTCCTGTCCGGTTGACCAACTGAAACGAATTCTGGTGGGTAGGCTTTTGGATAATAAAACGGCAGTTTATGTGGCCAGTGTGGTTGATGATACGTCACTTATCACAGATGTCTACACCAAAAACAAGGATAAGCTTACAAATGTAAGTCTATCCAAGGATTCGGGAACCAGCGTTCAGACGTTGCGAAATTATTACGTATATGCCGATGATATCGATGATGATTCTGTGGTAGAATTACCCCGGCTTGTGCAAATGATTCCCATCGACTCCACAAATGCGCCTGAACGGAGCGACCTGATCTTGTGGTATGCGCTGGATAGCAATGGTACAGTTACAGAAAAGCAGCATACGTATTACGATTCCACAGGCGGCTGGTACGTAAAAATCAATAACGATTTAGCGCCTCGTATTACAGTGGTGCGCCAGTCAAGTATGTTTGCCTTTTATCTTTGGAAAGAGGATTATTCCGCGGCGCAAAAGCTTATGACAATCTACACCCTGACCGGACAGAATCGCGAAGAACAAAGCGTGGAAAGCGGTCGGTTCATTCTACTGAAAACAGATACGGTAACTTACGCAGCCAGCCTGGATGCAGCCGCGGCAAATTACCATATTACCCAGCAGAGCCTAATTCAAGACTTTTACCTAATCCACAGGGATTGGAACACAGGTGAAACATAAGAGGTATAAACAATGAAAAAAGTACTGATTCTGGAAGATGAATTAAATATTCGGAGCTTTGTGGTGATTAACCTGAAGCGCGCCGGTTATGATGCTATTGAGGCGGGTACCGGTATGGAGGCTCTGGAAAAGCTGAATCGCTACCCGGATATCGGGGTTGCAATCCTGGATGTGATGTTGCCGGATATTGATGGATTTGAGGTATGTCGCAGAATTCGCGCTACCAATAAACAAATGGGCATTATTATGCTTACTGCCAGAACCCAGGAGATGGACAAGGTAACAGGTCTTATGACCGGCGCGGACGACTATGTGACAAAACCCTTTTCTCCTGCAGAACTGACGGCTCGAATTGATGCCCTCTATCGTCGAATCGGTGGTGACAGCGGGATAGATTCCGAGCTGATTAGCCAGGGACCCTTTGTAATGAACACCAGGAATCATACCCTTGAGAAAAATGGAAATCGTATTCGTCTGACCCAAGTGGAATATGCAATTTTGAAACTGTTTATGCAAAATCCAGGCAGAGCATTGTCCCGTGAGGATGTTTTTTCCGGGGTATGGGGCAGAGATTACGAGAACGATTTAAAAATTGTGGACGTGAATATCCGTCGTTTGCGGATTAAAATTGAGGATGATACAGCCAACCCTTCCTACATTACAACGGTTTGGGGCTTTGGCTATAAGTGGGGCGCATGATAACGAAAAAACAAAAATGGCGTAAAATAGAGATTAAGGGTTTACGCCGACGTTGGTTAATAAATACGCTGACAGTAATATGCACACTGGGCTTAATTTGCGTGCTTGCAGTTACAGCGTCTTTTTCGGCATATTACCACTCTGCAATGGAGTCGGATATGCGCTACCGCGCACGGTCTACCACAGAGTTTTTTGCCGACTATCTGAATCAAAGCTATAAGGCATATTACCAGTCTTGCATTACATATGCCCAAACCTTTGAAGATCGAAATTTCATTGAGTTGCAGTTTATCAGCGCTGACGGAGCGATGGTGGCTTCTTCCTACGGCAAATGGGTTGGGACACCTCCTTCAACACCGGATATTGCCGAGGCAATCAGCACCCGGGGTATCTGTTCCTATGTCGGAAAAAATCCCCAAACAGGGGAGCACATAATGGCAGTTTCCAGCCCGATGATTTACACAAACGGAGAGGTCATCGGCGTCCTGCGCTATGTTACCTCCACCGCCAGATTGGACGCGCAGGTTGTAACAATTGCTTTTATTGCATTGGGTGTGCTGCTGGTATTTGTGGTATTGGTGCTTTTTAGCAGTAACTACTATATCCGATCCATCTTAAATCCCTTGGGCGAAATTATTGATAAGGCGCAGAAAATTGCAAATGGCTCTTACGGCATTCAGATTCAGGCAGAATTTGATGACGAAATTGGCGATTTGGCCCGTATGATAAACGAAATGTCCCTGAAAATCAGTGAGAACGAAAAAATTCAGAGAGATTTCATTTCGTCGCTTTCTCACGAACTGCGCACACCGCTGACCGCCATTACAGGCTGGAGTGAAACACTGCTTAGCTCGGACAAACTGGACAACGATACCCGGCGAGGCGTGCGAATTATCCACCGTGAGTCCAACCGACTTACCGATATGGTGGTGGATCTGCTGGACTTTACCCGTATTCAGGACGACAGAATGACCTTGAATATGGAAACGGTTGATATCCGGGCTGAGTTCGAGGATACGGTGTTTATGTACGGCAGTCGCCTGGCTGAAGAGGGAATCAGCCTGAAGTATGTGGATAACGATCAGGAAATCCCCGAAATCGCCTGTGATCCCCAGCGTTTACGGCAGGTGTTTTTGAATATTCTCAATAATGCGGTAAAGCACGCCGGTGAAGGCAAGCAAATCGATGCCAGCATTGCCTATAAGGACGATTTTGTGGTGATTAAAATCCGTGACTACGGTCCCGGAATCCCGATGGACGAGTTGCCGTTGGTGAAAAAGAAATTTTACAAGGGCAGCTCAAAAGCAAGAGGAACGGGCATTGGACTTGCGGTCAGTGACGAAATTGTGCAAATGCACGGCGGCGAACTGACGCTGGAAAATGCTCTTGCCGGCGGTACGTTGGTAACCATTCGACTCCCGGCATCCTAGAAAGGACTACTATGGCAAATCAAGAAAAATTCAAAACAATGATTGGCGGACAGGCGCTGATTGAGGGGCTTATGATGCGTGGCCCTCAGAAGGATGCCGTTGTTGTGCGCGGAAAAGACGGTTTAACTGTGGAGGTTACAGACCGGAAGGTACGTCCAAAGAATTCACCGCTGAACTGGCCGGTAATACGGGGCGCAGTTACCTTTTTCGATGCGCAGCTTACCGGTGTGAAGGCGCTGATGCGTTCTGCCGACCTGTCCCCGGAGGAGAGCCAGGAAGAACCTTCAAAATTCGATAAATGGCTGGAAAACAAGTTGGGGGATAAGCGCTTTCAACAGCTTGTGGTAGGCATTGCCGTTGCTATGGGTTTGGGTCTTTCTATCCTTTTGTTCTTCCTTTTACCTATGGTCATCGGCAGCTTCTTCGATCGGTGGTGTGGTCCGCTGACGCAAAATTTGATTGAAGGCGCAATTCGAATTCTGATTTTTGCTGGCTATATGCTGTTGGTATCCCGTATGAATGATATGAAACGGGTGTTTGCCTATCACGGGGCTGAGCATAAAACCATTCGTTGCTACGAGGCAGGCTTGCCCTTGACTGTGGAGAATGTACGCCAGCAAACAAGGCTGCATCCCCGCTGCGGCACCAGCTTCCTGCTGATTGTGATGATAATATCCATTCTATTGTTCTCTGTAGCATCAACGGTGCTTCTAGCAATCATTCCGCCCTTGGATGCTATAAAAAACAGTTTTTCCGGGCGGCTGATTATGATTGCCTTTAAACTGCTTCTGCTTCCTTTGGTGGTATCTTTTAGCTATGAGATAAATCGCTGGGTAGGCCGTCACGATAACTGGTTTACGCGGATTCTTTCTGCCCCCGGTATGTGGTTTCAAAATTTTACCACCAATGAGCCGGATGACGGTATGATTGAGGTAGGTATTCAGGCGCTGGAGGCAGTTTTGCCCGAAAATGAAGGGGATGACCTTTGGTAATGACCCTTGCAGAATTGTTTTTAAAAACCCGCAACCTGCTTATGCCCAGGGAAGATGCTGATTCGGCATCCTTTATTGCAAGAGAACTGCTTTGCAAAGCAACAGGCTTGCGCCGGGAGCAGATTTTAGCAGACAGGAATGCGACTGCTACCCAGAAAGCCTGTGAGGAGATGGACAGAATGACTGCCCGGGCAATGCAGGGCGAGCCCCTTGCCTATGTGCTGGGGGAATGGGAATTTTACGGAATGAAGCTTGCGGTGACACCCGACGTGCTGATTCCCCGGGACGATACCTGCGCGGTGACGGAACTGGCAATCCAGCAGGCGTTGTTTCTGAACGATAACCCCCGAGTTCTGGATTTATGCACAGGATCCGGCTGTATTGGCCTTGCTATTGCAAATCGCGTAAAAGATGCCAAGGTGACACTTGGCGATATATCCCGTGAGGCAATGCAGGTGGCGAAAAAGAATATTGCGAGCCAAAAGCTCACATCAAGAGTGACCTGCGTGCAGGTAAATGCAAGTCGGATCGTAGCCATGTCGTTCTGTGAGC
>JAZNDB010000053.1:0-3753 GCA_045587845.1 Faecousia sp. | reverse complement strand
CCCTTTACAACTGGGTTGTAGAGAATGTTTCTGTTCCCCACCACCCCCGTCAGATCGAATTTGCTAGACTGGGTATTGACCACACTGTTCTTTCCAAGAGAAAGCTCCGTCAGTTGGTGGAAGAAGGTCGTGTTTCCGGTTGGGATGACCCTCGTATGCCTACCCTGTGCGGTCTGCGCCGCCGCGGCTATACCCCCGCGTCTATCCGCAATTTCTGCGACAGAGTTGGTGTTGCCAAGTCCCCCAACACCATTGAATACGCTTTCCTGGAACACTGTCTGCGTGAGGACTTGAACGAAACTGCCCAGCGTGTAATGGCAGTTTTAAAGCCTGTAAAGCTGACAATCACCAACTATCCCGAAGGTCAGTCCGAAGAGTTTGAGGTTGAAAACAACCCCAACCGTCCCGAGGACGGCACCCGAAAGGTTTCTTTCTCCCGGAATCTGTGGATTGAAGCAGATGATTTTCTGGCTGAGCCTGTGCCGAAGTATAAGCGTTTGTTCCCCAACGGACCGGAGTGCCGCTTGAAGGGCGCTTATGTGATTCAGTGCACCGGTTGTGTTACCGACGAAAACGGGAATGTCACCGAGGTTCTGGCAACCTATGACCCCGACTCCAAGGGTGGCGATCCTGCCGACGGACGGAAGATTAAGGGCGCGACAATTCATTGGGTTGATGCTGAAACCTGCTGTGATGCCGAGGTGCGTCAGTACTCCAATCTGTTTGACGATGCTGATCCGGATGCTTCCGGTAAGGATTTCATTTCCTGTCTGAATCCCAACTCCCTGGAGGTTCTCACAGGTTGCAAGGTTGAAGCAAGTCTGGCCAATGCCAAATCCCCTGCATCCTATCAGTTTATGCGTTTGGGTTACTTCTGCCCCGATTCCAAGGATTCTTCGGCTGAACATTTGGTGTTCAACCGTTCTGTAAGTCTGAAGGACAGCTTTAAGCCTGCAAAATAACACACAAGCCCACCGAAAGGCGGGGCTTCATAAAATATTATCCGCTTCAAAAGCAATCTTTTTATCCAATACTACACAAAATCGCTATGGCAGGCGTCAGCCTCACCATAGCGATTTTGCTTGTCTTGAACGAAAAATTTTTGCTTTTGAAGTGCTTTGCAGTTTTGCAGTTGGGATTTTTCCCTGCAGCAAAGAATAGACCTGCAGAAATACTTTGTGTATTGCAAAGGGATATTCTGAAGCTTCAGGGAAAAAGACTGCGGCAAAACCGAATAATGTCTTATGAAATCCCGCCTAATATCGGTGGGCTTGTCTTTTTGCAACTTCCTTACTGCGAATTCTTATTTTCTTTCCTTCATTTGCGCCTGCAAATGCATAGATAACAATGCGAGGGATGTTGCCATATTCTCGTTTTGCACCAAGATATTATCCGGCACGTCCAAATGGACAGGCGCAAAGGTCCAAACCGCCTTAATACCACAGGCAATCAACTGATCACACACCTGCTGGGCAAACTGCGCAGGAACTGTAATAATTCCCATCAGGACCTTATTCATCTTACAAAAGTTTTCCAGCTCCGACATAGGATAAATGGGTTTGCCTTCTTCGGTTTTTTGAATGGCGGGACAAATATCAAAGCCGGCAAGAATATTCAAACCATATTCTTCAAAGCCGCTGTATCCCAGCAGCGCCTGCCCCAGTTTTCCTGCGCCAACCAAAATGGCATCGGTGGTATTGTCGTAGCCTAAAAACTGGCTGATGTCATCTATCAGGCTTTCCCGATGGTAGCCGATTTTCGGACGTCCGCCGTCCGATACCATTGCCAGGTCTTTCCGTGCCTGCACCTCTCCCATTCCCAAAGCATTTGCAAGTGTTGTTGCAGAAATATAGGTTGCACTCCCCTCGGGCAGACCTTTTAAATACGCCAAATATACAGGCAGGCGCTTTAAAACTGACTTTGAAATCTCCTTTTTTTCCATAGTCCCCTCCCAATTGCTAATATTATATCGATATAATTCTATATCGATTGTAGCATAGGATTGGAAAATTGGCAAGAATTTTCTAGACACAGCTGGTCTGGCGAAGCAGTTCCTTTTTCAGCTTTAACATAATGCGTTTTTCTAAACGGGATATATAGGATTGGGAGATACCCATACGTTGCGCCACTTCCTTCTGTGTTAATTCCTGATGTCCATACAGGCCAAAGCGCATAATGATAATTTCCTGCTCACGCTGCGGCAGTTCCTTTACCGCCTGGCGCAGGACGCATAAATCCACATCGTCCTCCATAGGACGCAGAATCATATCCTCATCTGTTCCCAACACATCTGACAGAAGCAATTCATTGCCATCGTAGTCCATATTGATTGGCTCATCCAATGAAACCTCTGATTTTTGCGCGGAAATCTTTCGGATATGCATTAGAATTTCATTTTCTATGCAACGGGATGCATAGGTTGCCAGCTTAATATTTCGGTCTAAACGGTATGTGCTGATGGCCTTAATCAACCCAATCGTACCAATGGAGATTAAGTCCTCCAAATTTACGCCTGTGTTTTCAAATCTGCGGGCAATAAACACAACCAACCGCAGATTCCGTTCTATTAGTAACTGTTTTGCATCCTCGCTTCCTTGTTCCAAGGCTACAAGCATTTTATGTTCTTCCTCTCCTTTTAGCGGAGGCGGTAAAACGTCTGCCCCGCCTATGTAGTATACATTGTTTTGGGGAATAAAGCCAATTTTTCTTAGAAATGCAATCCATTTTTCCATTATACTCCTCCTGTTAATGCTTGATATGCGCCTTCCGCGCTGAGGCCTTCCGGTGCGAAAGCCACCAGCGTACTGCCCTGCCAAGTACCGATTTTTACATTCTTAAGTTTCATTGCCAGCAAAAAATCACTTGCGCCAATACTGTGGTACGGCACCAGTCTTAAGCCCGGCAATGTGCCTACCGAGTCTATGGGCTTTTGTAGTTGACCGGGGGTCAGACCCAATAATTCCAGAGCAATATCTGCGCCAACTACCAGCACTGCCTGTCCTGTAATAGGGTCACGAAGGGTGTTGCCTGTATCCTGTAACGCGGTGATGTGCAGACACTTATCCCCATAGCGCAGCTCCACGGGGATATAAGATGCCCCGCTGCATTGTCCGCCAAATCCCAAAAAGCATAACAAACACACCGTTGCCAATCCACAAAGAACGCCCCAAAAGCCGCCTCTGCCCAATCCCGTTACTGCGCCGCCCAATGCCAGTGACAAGAGAGTAAATAGGAATCCCCGTCGAACTGCGCTTTTGGATATCCCATAAGCAATCCACGATATCAAACCAAGGCTTATGGCTCTCCAAAGGGTATTTCCCAGGAAATAAAAGTCAGGAAGCAGGCAACAGGCTGCATAGATACCGCCCAACAATGCGCCTAAAACAACACGTACCGGTTTTGCGGGGAATCCGCAAAGTCGGCACGCTGCCAGCAGCAACAGAAAATCCACCAGGAAATTCAGCAAGAACACACCGCCAACATAGTCTGTCATCTGCATACCCCCCCTTATTTCAATGTCATTCCGTTAGTGCCTGTTGAGATTGCCACACCAGTGACACGGTCACTGGTTCGCAATGACAACCAACTGAATAACGTTGTCCTTGTTTGTGGGGTTAGTATAAGATATGCAGGTAAAAAATTTCGTCGGTTACAGATGTGGACTTCCCTACACCTTTTCCCCTTCCTGTTTGGATTTCTACCCGCTAAGCCTGCAAAACAAAAAAAGCAGCAGCCGATACAATCGGCTGGCGT
>JAZNDB010000052.1:0-3573 GCA_045587845.1 Faecousia sp. | reverse complement strand
CCTTTGTGCCGATTCAAAACGGCACAGACCGTGTGTTGCGGAAGAATGCCTATGAGAGCCTGTACCGCGGATTCGGTAACTTTAAGAATACCGCAGCAGCTCTGCTGAATGCCCAGAATAAGCAACTGAAGTTCTTTGCCGAGGCGCGGCGTTATAATAATGCCTTTGAAGCCTCTCTGAATAATACCAATGTGCCCACTTCTGTGTATTTGAATCTGATTGAATCCGTCCACAAAAATATGGATAAAATGCATCGTTATGTTCGCCTGCGTAAGAAAATGCTGGGATTGGACGAGCTGCATTTTTACGATATCTACACACCCCTGGTTGCAGACGTAGATAAGGAAATTCCCTTTGAAGAGGCAAAACAGACAGTTTATGAATCTCTTGCGCCCTTGGGGGAAACCTATCGCAGCATTCTGAAAGAGGGCTTTGAAAACCGCTGGATTGATGTCTACCAAAACGAAGGCAAGCGCAGTGGCGCTTACTCTGCAGGCGCAGCGGTGCATCCCTATGTGCTTCTCAACTATTCCGGCACTTTGGATAGTCAGTTTACTTTGGCTCACGAGATGGGTCATGCGTTGCATTCCTACCTGTCCAATAAGCACCAAAATCCCATTGATGCCAATTATGTAATTTTTGTGGCGGAAGTAGCTTCTACCTGCAACGAAGCGCTGCTTATGGAATATTTACTAAACAAGACCACAGATAAAAAAGAACGCATCTATTTGATCAACCACTTCCTGGAGCAGTTCAAGGGCACACTGTACCGCCAGACTATGTTTGCTGAGTTTGAGCTGAACATTGGCAAGCTGGTAGCAGAGGGACAGACTCTCACCGCCGATGTTCTGTGCGCAGAGTACCGCCGTTTGAATGAGGCGTATTTTGGACCGGATATGGTTGTGGATGATCAGATTTCATTGGAATGGGCAAGAATTCCCCATTTCTACTACAACTACTATGTGTTCCAGTATGCTACCGGTTATTCCGCTGCGATCGCCCTGTCCCGCCGCATTCTCAAAGAGGGCGAGGTTGCAGTAAAGGATTACCTGAACTTCCTGTCCGGCGGTTGTTCCAAGAGCCCCATCGACCTGCTGAAGGGCGCTGGCGTGGATATGACAAGCCCTGCGCCTGTGGAGGCAGCGCTGTCCCTGTTTGGAGAACTGCTGGATGAGATGGAAAGCTTGATTGGAGAATAATATGACAGAAATATTTCTTCCCACACTTCACACCTTTGCTATGAACAATATCTTTACCGGTTCTTGTGGCAATTTGCGTTTTCGGATTGCGCCCAATGTGGAAATGCGCACACCGAAAGAGGTGGATATGGAAAAGAGCACAATTTATGTGCAGTATTGGCACGGACCGCTGTGCTATGAAAAAAGCCAAATGGAGGGTGAGAACACCTTTCCTATGAGCGAGGAGGGACGTTTGGCTCTCAAAGTGTGGCTGGAGAGTTGTGTGTAATATCCCAATAGAAACAGAAAGGGAAAAACAGTATGGATAAAAAGAAAATAGTATCCCTTGTCCAAATTGCGGCGCTGGTACTGCAATTTGTAGCGCAAGTGGCAATTTGTGTGATTGTTTTGCAGCTAAATATACTGCCGGCTAAGTTTTTAGCAGTGTTGCTTGCAGTGATGGTTTTGCTGTTTGCAGGCAGTGCCTTGTTTGCATTATTAAAAGTGAAATCAAAGATCTCTCTGTGGAGAAGAATCGTGTCCTGTGTTTTGGCGCTGTTGATTGCGTTTGGCTGCGCGGCAGTATCCAAAGTGGCGATGGATACCTATCAATTGCTTGGGGATGCAACGGGAGACGTTTCCAATTCCCGGGATATCTACCTCTTGGTACGCAAGGAGGACCCTGCCCAGAGCCTAAAGGATACAAAACAGTACCAATTTGGCGCATTGGAAGGCTATGATGTGGAATTTACAAAGCAAATGATTGCTGCCATCGAAAAGGAAACGGAGCAAACCATCACGTTAACCTACTTCCAGCAGTTATCAGATTTAGCAAAGGCCATCACGGATCATACCGTAGATGCGATTATTGCAAACGGCGTTACACTGTCACTACTCACTGAACAAGAGGATTTTGCGGATTTTTTGGAGCAAGTGCGGATTATTCATACCCTGACCTACACAGAGGAGAATGATACAAGCGCCGACGAAAAGTTCGAAATCACGAAATCACCCTTTGTCTTATATATCAGTGGCTCGGACACCCGAAGCAAAAAATTGGGTGTGAGTCGCAGTGATGTGAATATTCTGGCAATCATCAATCCCGCAATAAAGCAGGTTCTCCTTGTGAACACACCCAGAGATTCCTTTGTTTCCAATTCCGCCGGTGAAGGTGCTTTGGACAAGTTGACCCATTGCGGCAATTACGGAATTGAGTGTTCTATGGATGCGTTGGAAAGCCTGTATGATGTGGATATCAATTTTTACGGCAAAATCAATTTCTATGGCTTCCAGGCGTTTATTGATGCCATTGGCGGCATTACGGTAAATTCTCCCCAGGCATTTACAACCTACGAGGGAATCTATATTAAAAAAGGCGAAAATCAGCTCAACGGCGAAGAAGCGTTGGCATTTGCAAGAGACCGCAAGCACGTCAGTGGCGGTGATTACGGTCGGGGCAAAAACCAAATGCGCGTAATTCAGGCTGTGATAACAAAGCTCTCCTCCAGCACGACCGTTATATCTAAATATGCGGATATTTTGGAGAGCCTGAAGGGAATGTTTGTTACGAATTTTACCCTTGAGGATATCAGCAGCTTGGTGAAAATGCAGCTTGGAGATATGGCAAGCTGGAATGTGCAGAGCTATGCCATCACCGGCAGGGGCGATTCACAGTTGACTTATTCCGACCCTGGAAAAAAACTGTCTGTTATGTGGCCCGATGAAGATTCCGTAGCCTATGCCAATGTGTTAATTAAACGGGTGATGGACGGAGAAACCATTACCGAAGCGGATATGACAATGCCGGAAAAGGACGCATAGAAAAGCATACAGAATGATTGACTTTTCTGTCATTTATGATACAATATTGAAGATATGTAAATGCGATGCGGAAGCTCAGATGCAGATATCCACCAAAGCGAGAGGGGGAGGGTGAAAGCCCCTTGTGCAGGTCTGTATCCAGCCACTTCCAAGCAGCCCGGGATGACCGGGACGGGTGTTCCCGTTACAGAACGTCTAAGATGCCGATATGTTCGGTAAATTAGGGTGGTACCGCGACTAACCTCGCCCCTATTCCAGGGGCGGGGTTTACTTATTTTATGGAGGATTTTATTATGAGTAAAAAACCCTATGGTGTAAATGAATTGCGTGAGATGTTCCTGAGCTTTTTTGAGAGCAAGGAGCATTTGCGCCTGCCCAGCTTTTCGCTGATTCCCCAGAATGATGCGTCCTTGCTTCTGATCAACTCCGGTATGGCGCCTATGAAGCCCTATTTCAAGGGTGAAGTAGAGCCTCCCCGCCGTCGTGTCTGCACCTGCCAAAAGTGCATCCGTACCGGCGATATTGAAAACATCGGCAAGACCGCCCGCCACGGCACTTATTTTGAGATGCTGGG
>JAZNDB010000051.1:0-4821 GCA_045587845.1 Faecousia sp. | reverse complement strand
TATTGTGACCGGTGCGGTTGTTACCCTGAGCGCATCCGGTGTGGATGCTGAGTCCGCGGTTAACGAATTGGAAGCCCTGTTACAACGGGACGTTTATTGATTGCATAAGTTATGCCGCCTCAATGCAAACTACTGCGTTGAGGCGGTCTTATTTGGAGCGATATATGAACTTTGTAGAATTAAAAGAAAAGGCTGCGGATTTGCCTCTGGCCCCGGGTGTCTATATTATGCGTGATCAGTCTGACACGGTCATCTATGTGGGCAAAGCGAAAAAATTGAAAAATAGGGTCAGCCAGTATTTTCAGGATACAGCGAATCATTCGCCAAAAACAAGATTGATGGTCAGCAAAATTGACCATTTTGATGTGATTGTTGCTGCATCTGAATTTGAGGCGCTAGTGCTGGAATGCTCGCTTATTAAGCGATATATGCCCAAATATAACATTCTGCTGAAGGATGACAAGGGATACCCATATCTGCGTCTGAATATGAAGGAAGCATATCCGCGAATTACAATGGTAAGCAGGCTTGTTGACGATGGGGCGGCATATTACGGCCCCTATGGCAGCAGAGGCATTACACAAAATTTAATGGAAACTATCTTGCATACCTTAAAACTGCCCGGTTGCACCAAAGTGTTTCCTCGTGACATAGGAAAGGGAAGACCCTGCCTGAACTATCACATGAAGCAATGTGATGGTTGGTGTCTGGATGGAAAGGACAAAGCTGAGTATTTACGTCGCGCAGAACAGGCCAAACAGCTACTGCAGGGTAATTTTAAGCAGGTGGCAGGACAGATCAGACAACAGATGCTGGAGGCTTCGGAGGCGCTGAATTTTGAACTGGCAGCCAGTCTTCGGGATAGATTAAAATCCGTAGAAGCCCTTGGACAAAAGCAGTTGGTAACTGCAGGCGCGTTAGCGGATGTGGATGTGATAGGCTTTTTCCAAAACGAATCCAAAGCCTGTTTTTCTGTACTGCATTTTCGTAGTGGAAACCTGCTAGATAAGGAATATGAGATTATAAATGCTGCTGACGAGAAGGAAACAACTGTTGCGGCATTGCTCACGCAATTTTATTTAAACAGAGGATTTGTGCCAAAGTGGATTTTGCTGCCGTTTTGTCTTGAAGATTCCGCTTTGATTGAGCAACTTTTTGCCAATAAATTTGGCAAAAATACAAAGTTACAGGTGCCGCAACGAGGAGATAAGGCCCATTTGGTGGAACTGGCAAATGTAAATGCCCAGGAAGAAGTCACGCGGATTACCACAAAAGAGGAGCGTACCAAAGGCACGCTGACACTTCTTGGAAAAATGCTTGGATTATCTGCACCAAATCGAATTGAGGCCTTCGATATTTCCAATATTTCCGGCACAGATATTGTAGCCAGTATGGTTGTATTTGTGGATGGTAAACCCAGAAAAAGCGAATATAAAAAATTTGCGCTGCAGGATATGGCAGGACAGGATGATTATGCCTCTATGCAGCAGGTTATAACCCGTAGATTCCGCCGTTTTTTAGAAGAGGACAGCGGTTTTGCAGAGCTGCCCGACTTGCTGCTGATTGATGGTGGCGCCATACACGCGCAAACCGCATTAGCAGTATTAAATGAATTATCCTTATCAATCCCCGTGTTCGGTATGGTGAAGGACGATCGCCACCGCACCCGGGCATTGATAACACCCGACGGCCGTGAAATAGGCATTGATACCCAGCAAGCGGTTTATGCGCTCGTTGCTAATATTCAGGAAGAAACCCATCGCTTTGCTATTACCTACCATAGGCAACTACGGAGCAAACGCTTGCGTGGTTCTGCGCTGGATGGCATTCAAGGTATTGGACCGAAACGGAAAGAGGCATTATTAAAGGCGTTTCGCTCTGTTACAGCAATCAAAGAGGCATCGCTTGATCAGCTGGAGCATTATTTGCCTAACGATGTGGCGCGAAATGTATTTGAACATTTCCATAAGGGAAAAGGGGAGTAGTGTATGCGTGTAATTACCGGAAAAGCGAGAGGTGTTACGTTAAAAACGCCGGACGGACTGAACACACGGCCCACAGCAGACCGTGTGAAGGAGGCACTATTTAGCATTATTCAGTTTGATGTTCCTAACGCACGTGTTTTAGATCTCTTTGGCGGCACAGGTCAGCTTGGTATTGAAGCGCTGAGCCGCGATGCCAAGTCTGCCGTATTTGTTGACGAGCAGGAGGCGGCTTGCAAGCTGATTCGTGAGAATCTTAAACGTACAAGATTGGAGACTTATGCAAAGGTTATTCGTTCCGACTATGCTACGTACCTGAAAAATTGTCACGAAACCTTCGATATTATCCTGTTAGACCCGCCATATAAAGAAAATTTTCTGGAAAATGCACTAAAATTGATAACAGAAATTGACATTTTGCAATCTGGTGGTATAATAGTTACGGAACGCCCTGTAGAAAAGGATTTAGAGTTTGAGTTTTCCGGGTATTCTCGCTCAAAAGACTATCATTACGCAAAGACAATCCTTACTCTTTTCCGAAAGGACTGATTAAGAGGTCAGTATGAAAATTGCGATTTATCCAGGAAGTTTTGACCCTATTACCAGCGGCCATTTAAATATTATTCGCAGAGCCGCAAATATTTTCGACAAGCTGATAGTTTGTGTAATGGTCAATGCGACAAAAACACCTCTGTTTACCCAGGAAGAACGGGCAGCGATGGTACGGCGGGTAACGCAGGATATTCCCAATGTTGAGGTGGACATCTCGTGTGAGTTGCTTGCTGAATATGCCAGAAAAAAGGGCAGTTGCGTGATTGTAAAAGGGTTACGCGCCGGGTCTGACTTTGAAAACGAATTCAGTATGGCGATTATCAACCATAAAATTAACCCGGATTTGGATACGATGTTCCTTACGGCTGAGCATCAATATATGTATCTTAGTTCCAGCACGGTAAAGGAGCTGGCAGGCTACGATGTTGACCTGTCTGAATTTTTGCCGGAAGAAATTATTCCAGTCTTTAAACAGCGAATAGCTGATGTACGTCAAGGAGGAAACACATAATGAACGAACAGAATATAGAAGATATTATTTCCGCCCTGTATGATATGGTACAGGATGCACGTGCACTGCCTTTGGGTGCCGACAAGTGTATTTTAGAACGCGATAAGGTTCTGGATATGCTGGACGAAATCATTGCGCAGTTACCCGTTGAATTGAAGCAGTCCCGTACCATTGTTGAATCCCGTAACGAATTGATCGGACAGGCCCGTCGAGAGGCTGAGAATCTGATTCGTCAGGCTCAGGAGCAGGCTGATAAGATGATTTCTGAAGAAGCTATCTACCAAGAGGCAAAGCGTCAGTGCCAGGAGATGGTTATGCAGACCAAGACTCGTATGGCTGAACTGCGCAGAGCCAGCAACGACTATATGGACGATGCACTCCGTCGCACTGAGGAAGCAGTTGCTATGTCCCTGGAAGATGTTCGCGACACACGGGCTAAGTTTAAGGCTTTGATTGAAGCGCAGGAAAAGCGCTCTGAAACTGCCGCAAGCGAGGCTGAAGCTTAAAATTTCAAAACAGCTCAAAAAGAAATTTTTTGAGCTGTTTTTTAATCAATTCAGGAGGTTATATAATGAACTATCTGGAAAATTATAATTTTTGGTTAAATGCGGATTTACCTGAGAACATTAAGCAGGAATTGATTTCAATTCAGGATAATGAGGATGAATTGAAGGGCAGATTCGGTATGGAACTGCAGTTTGGAACTGCAGGTATGCGTGGCATTATGGGTGCTGGCAGTAATCGCTTAAACAGATATACGGTTCGTCGTGCAGCACAGGGAATGGCTGCGTGGCTCTCTTCGACGGACTTACCGCAAATTGCTGCTATTGGCTACGATTCGCGTCATAATTCTGAATTGTTTGCGCAGGTGTGCGCGGTTGCATTTGCAGAATCCGGCATTAAGACTTGGCTCTATGACCGCCTTGCGCCTACGCCTATGTTGTCCTTTGCTGTTCGCGAACTGGGCTGTGGCTGCGGAATTGTTATCTCTGCAAGCCATAATGCGGGTGCATATAACGGCGTAAAGTGCTATGGCCCTGATGGCTGCCAAATGACCGATGAGCCTGCTGCGATTGTTACGGAGAATATCAGCAAGATTCCTTATTTTGTTCCGGAGACAAAGTCCTTTGAAGCTTATATGGAAGAAGGTCTGATTTCTTACATCCAGCAGGATATGTGGGAAAAGTACTATCAGACGGTAATGGCGGAAGCTGTTGCGCCTGAAATTATTCCGGAAGCAAAGCTGAACGTGGTGTATACGCCGTTGTGTGGCACAGGAAATGAGCCTGTCCGTGAGATTCTGGGCAGACTTGGGGTGAATGTGACCGTTGTTTCCTGTCAGGAAAAGCCGGATGGGGATTTCAAAACCTGCGAGTATCCCAACCCTGAAACAGATGCGGCCCTCAGCGAGAGCTATAAGGTCGCTGCAACGACTCCCTGCGATGTAATCCTTGGAACAGACCCGGATGCCGACCGTGTCGCTATCGCCGTTCCGGATGGACGTGGGGGATATCAGAAGCTGTCCGGCAATGAACTGGGTTGCCTGCTGATGCAGTATATTTTGAGTGCCCGCGCTGAAAAAAATGATATTCCTGATGGCGCGATTGTTGTCCGGAGTATTGTTTCTTCACCGCTTGCTGACCGCATTGCAGAAAAATACGGCGTCGATATGCATGCTGTACTGACAGGTTTTAAGTATATTGGCGGTGAAATTCTTGCTTTGGAACAAAAGGGTGAGGAAGAGAAGTTTATCTTTGGTTTTGAAGAAAGCTGCGG
>JAZNDB010000050.1:0-4779 GCA_045587845.1 Faecousia sp. | reverse complement strand
AACGGGTAAAGGATATGGACAACCGGGGCAAGGTGGTAAACATCGCCTTTGCGGTGAGCGCGGCCTTTGTGTTTGGCGACCATATGGAAGTCGGAGGCCAAGCGGTCTTAAGGAAGACAACCAACCCAGACAACTCCTTGGCTCACAGAACGACATGGCTACGATCGGACTTAGCGGGTAAAGGATATGGACAACCGGGGCAAGGTGGTAAACATCGCCTTTGCGGTGAGCGCGGCCTTTGTGTTTGGCGACCATATGGGCTTTACGGCGGGCTTTGCGCCCCGGTTGCTCCCTGCAATGATTGCAGGCAAGCTGGCAGGGGGCATCACTGCCATCGCCGTTGCCCTTTTGCTCACCAGAAAAAAGGCATAATGTAGGGCGGGGGCTTGCTCCCGCCGCAAGACAAGTGCAAAAATCAAATCGGCGGAACTAAAGCCCCGCCCTACGATGTTTTAGAAAAGGACGGCGGGTATATTGTTGACAAACCCTCCCTTGTTTGATATGCTTAGCCTATCAAATGAGGGAGGGTTTTCTCTATGAAAAGACAAGAATATATTACCTGGGATGAATATTTTATGGGCGTTGCTATGCTGGCAGCCTGCCGCAGCAAGGACCCCAGCACCCAGGTGGGCGCTTGTATCGTATCACCCGAGAATATTATTATCTCTACCGGCTACAACGGTATGCCCAAGGGCTGCAGCGACGATGAATTTCCCTGGGATCGCACCGGTGAGGACACCAAGTATCCCTATGTTGTTCACGCAGAGCTGAATGCGATTTTGAATGCCAACGGCCGCGACCTGCGGGGCAGCCGGATTTATGTGGCGCTGTTCCCCTGTAACGAGTGCGCCAAGGCGATTATTCAAAGCGGTATCCGTGAAATTTACTACCTGTCTGATAAATATGCCGACACCCCTACCACCAAGGCCTCCAAGCGGATGCTGGACGCTGCCGGAGTGCGGTATGTGCAACTGCGCACCTCTGTAAAATCTATTACCCTGGATTTGGTGGCTGAAGAAGATAAGTAAAGAAGGAACAAAAAAACAGACCGTATGCTTTCCATACGGTCTGTTTGCGTTATAAAATGCAAAAAACCGCAGTTTGACTGCGGTTTTTGCAACAAGAAAAGAGGAGAGAAAAATGAAAAAGGAGATAAGTGAAGTGAATCGTTGTGGACTATTTTTTCAGTCCGCGAACCTTATGGCATTATATTACCACGTAAATATGAATAAAGTAAGTGAACAAATATTAAGTTTGTATTAAGTTGATGAATTTTTGCATATTTTTTGAAAATTTCTTCCGGTTATTTGACGGGAGGGCAAAAATAGGGTATGATGTAGAAAGAAATGCTATGCGCCCCACAAGGAGAAACCTATGCTGGATAAATTACAGGCGGTGGAGAGCCGCTATGAGGAAATCTGCGCCCGTTCTGAGCAGCCGGATTTCTATAACGATCCCAAAAAGGCGGCTGCCATTTTGCGGGAGAGAAACGATTTAGAGCCCATTATCGAAGCCTACCGTGCCTACCGGCAGGCGGAACAGGAAATGCAGGATGCCCAGGAGCTGATGAGCGACCCGGAAATGAAGGAGCTGTGCCAGCAGACCTATCAGGAGGCAAAGGAAGCCAAGGAAGAACTCTACGGAAAGCTGCAGATTCTCCTGCTGCCCAAAGACCCCAACGATGACAAGAGTGTAATCGTGGAAATCCGCGGTGGTGTTGGCGGTGAGGAAAGCGCGTTGTTTGCCCACAGCCTGTTTCGTATGTACTCTATGTATGCCCAGAAAATGGGCTGGAGCATTGAACTGATGAACTACAATGAAACGGAGCTGGGCGGTGTGAAAGAGGCGGACTTCGTGATTAACGGACGGGGGGCATACTCCCGCTTGAAGTACGAATCCGGCGTTCACCGTGTCCAGCGTGTGCCGGAGACCGAGTCCGGCGGACGTGTCCACACCTCCACCGCAACGGTGGCGGTGCTTCCGGAAATGGAAGAGGTTGACGTGCAAATTAACCCGGCAGACATCGAAATGCAGGTGTATCGCGCCAGCGGCGCCGGCGGTCAGCACGTGAATAAGACCAGTTCCGCGGTGCGACTGATCCACAAGCCCAGCGGTATTGTGGTGGCTTGCCAGGAGGAACGCAGTCAGTTGCAAAACCGGGAAAAGTGTATGCGTATGCTGGCCTCCAAGCTATACGAAATTGAGCAGGAAAAGCTGGACGCGGAGGTGACGGGTATGCGCCGCAGCCAGGTAGGCACAGGTATGCGGAACGAACGAATCCGCACCTACAATTTCCCTCAGGGCCGGGTTACTGACCACCGCATTGGCCTGACACTGTATAAAATCGACCAGATTATGGATGGCGCAATTGACGAAATCATCGATGCCCTTGCCACCGCCGACCAGGCCGAAAAGCTGAAAAATGCACAGTAAGCCTTCCTCTGGGGGAAGGTGGCTGAGCGAAGCGAAGTCGGATGAGGGAATTTGTTATGGAACAAAACCTAAAGAATAGACGCACTGCGCAAAAACTGCGTCGTGAACAAACAAAGGAAGAAAACCACCTTTGGTACGATTTTCTGAAAACATATCCGGTACAATTCCGCCGACAGTATCCTATTGGGTGTTATTATGCGGATTTTTTCTGCTATCAGGCAATGTTGGTCGTAGAATTGGACGGCTCCCAGCACACAGAACCGGAAGCGATTGTGTATGACCGGACAAGAACGCAATTTCTACAGGAAAAAGGTTACTACGTTTTGCGAATATCCAATTTGGATAATTGGCGTAATTTCAATGGTGTTTGTGAGATGATTGATCGCAATGTAAAATTGCGACTTGCTGAAAGAGGATAAGATTTGCCCTCATCCGCCCCTGCGGGGGCACCTTCCCCCAGGGGAAGGCAGGGTACGAAGGAGTATTTATGGAGTTTATCACCAATTCGCCGGCAGAAACGGAAGCTGCGGGGGCGAAATTAGCGGAACAACTGAATCCCGGCGCGGTGATTGCCTACAAGGGCGACTTGGGCGCAGGCAAAACCGCCTTTACCCGGGGTCTTGCCCGTGGCTTGGGCATATCAGATCCGGTGACCAGCCCCACCTATACCATCGTTAACGAGTATTTGGACGGACGGCTGCCGCTGTTTCATTTTGATATGTACCGTCTGTCCTCTGCAGACGACCTGTTCGACATCGGCTGGGAGGACTATTTGGAGCGAGGCGGCGTATGCGCGGTGGAATGGAGTGAAAATGTGGCAGAGGCCCTGGAAGACCCCATTACCGTTACCATCGAAAAATTAGGGGAGGAATCCCGGAAAATCACCGTTACAGGGGGCAAGCACTATGATTTTAGCCTTTGAAACCTCGGCAAAGGCCGCATCTGTGGCGCTTTTGGAAAAGGACAAGCTGCTGGGGGAAAGCTACCAGAACACAGGCCTGACCCACAGCCAGACCTTAATGAAAATGGCTGAGGATTTGCTATGCTGCTGCGGCAAAACTGTGGCTGATATTACTGCCGTGGCGGTGGCAAACGGCCCGGGCAGCTTTACCGGCGTGCGTATCGGCGTAGCGGCGGCCAAGGGACTGGCCTGGGGCGCGGAGATTCCCTGTTACGGGGTGTCCACCCTGGAGGCAATGGCAGAGGGGCTTGGTATTTATGAGGGTTTCGTGGTGCCCACAATGGATGCCCGCCGTGACCAGACCTACACCGCTATTTTCCGGGCAGAGAACGGAAAACTCACAAGAGAAATGGAGGATTCCGCCATTTCCTTTGCCGAACTGGAAGAAAAATTAAAAAATCGGGAAAAACCGATTTTTTTAGTTGGAGACGGGACAGTTTTGTGCTATAATACCCTTAAGGAGGCTGTGCCGAATCTGGTATTACCGCCGGAACACCGGCGCAATCAGCGGGCAAGCGGCGTTGCCTTGGTGGCGCAGAGAATGCTGGAAGCCAATTTGCCCGGTGACGGCGCAAGCCTGAAGCCCAACTATTTAAGATTATCCCAGGCAGAACGGGAACGTCTTGCCCGGGAAGAGAAATAAAGGAGATAACGATTATGGGTGTTGTTCACGAATTAAACCATCCCCTCATTCAGCACAAGCTGGCAATTCTGCGGAGCAGAAAGACCGGTGTTAAGGAATTCCGCGAGCTGGTCGGCGAAATTGCAGGTCTGATGTGCTACGAGGCCACCCGGAATCTGCCCGTAGAGGAAGTTATGGTGCAGACCCCTGTGGCAAAGGCAAAGTGCTACAAGCTGGCAGGCAAAAAACTGGCGATTATCCCCATTCTCCGCGCAGGCTTGGGTATGGTGGACGCTATGCTGGATTTGATTCCCTCCGCCAAGGTCGGTCACATTGGCTTGTACCGGGACCCCGAAACCCATCAGCCCGTGGAATATTACTGCAAGCTGCCCGAGGATATCGGCGCTCGGCAGGTGTTTGTGGTTGACCCTATGCTGGCAACCGGCGGCAGCGCCATCGCAGCCATTGATTTTCTGAAGCAGCACGGCTGTAAGAACATCATTATGATGAATGTCATCGGCTGCCCCGAGGGCGTAAAGGCCGTGCAGGAGGCTCACCCCGATGTAGACCTGTATCTGGCTGCCATTGACGAAAAGCTGAACGAGCACGCATACATTGTTCCCGGTCTGGGCGATGCCGGCGACCGTATCTTCGGCACAAAGTAAATGCATTCAGCATTAAAAAGGCCCCCTTGTGTAAACAATGTCATTAAGTTAGCGTCATTGCGAAACCAGTCCGCAGACTGGTTGTGGCAATCCGTAAC
>JAZNDB010000049.1:0-3964 GCA_045587845.1 Faecousia sp. | reverse complement strand
CTTATCCATCCAAACTGCCACTTCTACGCCCTGCAGTTCCTCCCGCAAAGCCAAATACTTTGCGGCCTTTTCCGCTTGTACCCGTACGGGTTCCAACTGCAGCTCCAACTCGGCAACCTTATCACCGATACGCATAAGGTTATCCTCTGTGTGAGCCAGCTTTCGCTCGGTTTCCTCCTTGCGGTGACGATACTTGGAGATACCTGCCGCCTCTTCAAAAATCCCACGGCGGGCAGCGCTCTTAAGGGACAGAATTTCATCAATTCTGCCCTGACCGATATTGGAATAGCCCTCTCTGCCAAGACCCGTATCCATAAACATCTCGTTGATATCGCGAAGTCTGGCAGATTGCTTGTTGATGTAATACTCACTGTCGCCGCTACGGTAATACCGACGGGTAATCATCACCTCGTCAGAATCATAGGGCAGCGCTCTGTCGGAATTATCCAATGTCAATGTTGCCTCGGCAAAGCCCACAGGCGCACGCTTTTGTGTGCCGCCAAAAATGACATCTTCCATTTTTGCGCCACGGAGGGTTTTGGAGCTTTGCTCGCCCATAACCCACAAAATCGCGTCAGAAATATTGGATTTACCCGAGCCATTCGGACCAACAATGGCAGTGATATCATCACCGAACCGAATGAGTGTCTTATCGGGGAAGGACTTAAAGCCCTGCACTTCCAAACTTTTTAAATACACAGCAAAAACCTCTTGTCAAAAAGTTAAAATCAATCAGTTTATTATACTGGAAAACGGCAAAAATTGCAAGGTTTTCTTTCATTTTTTCAAAAGTTATCTTTTTGAATTTTTTATTGCCAAACAGTAACGTTTTTGTTATAATATTGTCGTTATGGAAAAGAAAACACACTTTTATGTCAGCGTTAAAAACGTTATGACCTGGCTGGTGGCCCTTTGTATGGTTTGCTCGGCAGTGGCCCGCGTTTTATTTATCGGTGCGAAAGGAACCGATATGTGGAGCCAAATCATTCTGCCTATCGCAGCAGCCCTGCTGTACGGCCTTATCTGCCTGCTGTCCGGTAAGGAACAGTTTTTTAAAACCGCAATTCCCGTTTGGATGCTGTACGCTTATTACGCATTCGTATTTTTTGGCTATAATTTCGGTAAGTTTGATGCTCTGATTGGCAGTTTATTTACCGTGGTTATGATCTTCGGCGCTGTCCTTTATACGCAGATTACCTGCGGTAAGGTGGCTGCCACGTTTCTGATCTGGCCTGTTGCTGCGTTCCCATTCGTTGCCCTTTTGTACTTAAACAGGGATTTGGTGATTGCGGCAAACTGGCAGGCGTTACGTTTTCTGCTGCCGGACGCTTTGATTACGCTGGGACTTCTGCTTGTGGTGTTTGCCATTCGGATTCACCCCTCCAACGAGTACCATCCCACCTGGGGCGACCGCACTGACGGACGGCGCATTCGCACCGAGCCGCCTATGAATCAGGTTTCTCCCTATTTGATGTGGACCCGTTGCGCATCTATGAATCTGTTTGAAGAATCCTTTGAAATTACCAACATTGAGCGATACATTCGCCAGAAACGCCGTGAGGGCATGACCTCCTTTGGTCTGATGCACGTACTGCTGGCCAGCTACTGCCGCACGCTGTGCAGATATCCCGCCTTAAACCGGTTCATTGCCGGACAGAAAATTTACTCCCACGGAAATGATGTTCAGTTCTGTCTGACCGTTAAGAAAGAGATGACCTCCACCTCTCCCGAAACGGTTATCAAGGTGCATCTGGCTCCCACAGATACCGCTGAAGACGTTTACAACAAGCTGAATAAGGAAATCGAAAATGTAAAGAATACGCCTTTGGACTCCGGTTTTGATAATTTGGCCCACGCATTTATGCTGATTCCCGGACTATTCTTAAAGTTTACGGTGTGGCTGCTGCGGGTACTGGATTACTTCGGACTGCTGCCTAAGTTCCTGCTGGAGCTGAGCCCCTTCCACGGCAGTGTGTTCTTTACCTCTATGGGTAGTCTTGGTATTCCTCCCATTTACCACCATTTGTATGATTTTGGTAATCTCCCTGTCTTCTGTTCCTTTGGTTGCAAGCGTCGGGCGCTGGAATTACAGGAGGACGGCTCTGTTGTGCAGAGAAAGTATTTGGATTTCAAGTTCTCTTTGGACGAAAGAATTGCAGACGGTTTTTATTATGCCGCTTTCTTCAAGCACTTTAAGCGCATTCTGCACCATCCCGAGCTGCTGGACAATCCTCCCGAAGAAGTTATGCAGGATATTGACTAATGAAAAATCAAATTCTAACACAAATAACAGCAGAGTGTCCCTGGCGGGACACTCTGTATTGGTATGAACAGACAGATTCCACCAACACCCAGGCTAAGACGCTGGCAAAAAACGGCGCGCCCCACGGAACGGTACTGATTGCCGGTGCCCAGACCGGTGGCCGCGGACGTATGGGGCGGAATTTTCAATCCCCCACAGGCGGTGTGTATCTGTCCGTAATTTTGCGACCCAACTGCACACCCGATCAGCTGATGCACCTGACCTGCGCCACAGCAGTTGCCGGGTGCCGCGCTGTAGAAAAAGCCTGTGGTTTTTCCCCCGATATCAAGTGGACAAACGATTTGGTTGCGGGCAGGAAAAAGCTTGGCGGGATTCTCACAGAGCTAGGCTTAAACAGCAACGGAAATGTGGATTACGCCATTGTCGGTATCGGTATTAACTGCTGTCAAAAAGCAGAGGATTTCCCCCCGGAAATAAGGCAAATTGCCACGTCCATCCAAGCCGTCACAGAAAGTGCCTGTTCTATTTCCAAGATAACCGCATCGCTGATTGAATCCCTCTGGGAAATGGACAAATGCCTGTTATCTGAAAAAACAGAAATTATGGACGAATACCGCAAAAAATGTATCACCTTGGGAAGCGAAATATCCATTGTCAGCGGTGATTCTGTATGCCACGGCACTGCGCTGGATTTGGACGAGGATGGCGGTTTGCTGGTGCGTTTTTCCGACGGCAGCGAGAAAATTGTCGCATCCGGTGAGGTCAGTGTGCGGGGAATGTACGGTTATTTGTAAATTTTTATTGCTTTTTCCTTTCTTTTTGGTTATACTGAAGATAGATTAAACCTAACAGGAGGTTATTATTATGAAGACTGTTTTGAAGATTCTTGCTGCATTGGCTGCTATCGCCGGCGCTGTCTATGTGCTTGCAACCTACGGCGATAAGATTGTCGCTTGGTCCAAGAGGTTACTCAGCACCATCTGCTGGGAAGATTGCTGCTGTTGCGGCGATGACTGCTGCTGTGACGATGACGATTGCTGCTGCGAAACTGTGCAGGCAGAAGAAACCGATTTTGAAGGCTAAATAATGACACAAACTGTCCTCCCCCACCCGGGAGGGCAGTTTTTTGTTTAATTAGAACAAGGTAGATTGGAAACAAACCAATAGGTATCTTCATGAGGTTTTAGTGTGACTACCCATTCAGATGCAGGCCTTGAGTGTTTGTTTTTATACAATAGCATAACCATTCCATTTTCCATTTTTACACCCTCATGTACGGCGGGGTAAAGATGATGGGGTGGGAATATTATTTAATCGACTCAAGTATCAGACTTATGCGCGCATTAGTCGTTTTTGCTTTCCCTTGCTCACTTATTTACATATCGGTAACTTATATGGCAGGGACTTTGATAAAATCCGTTCCAATTTCCGCGGTAGCATCTATAGCATATCTTTTGTTTAATCTTAGTTCGCAAATGAAAGCTATAATTCCCGAAACATACTTCAACTATCTTACTCCGCTTCCACTTAAGGCAGTTCAGTATTTTCAGTGGTACGATGCTTACGATTTTGATAATATTATCGCTATGCACGAAGTCACATCGGGACAAGTATCTTTATGCTATGCGTGGTTTGCTGTACTGATCTTGTCATGTATAATCGTCTCTTGCATTGCCGTTAAAAAAAGACATGTATAATTTA
>JAZNDB010000048.1:0-3607 GCA_045587845.1 Faecousia sp. | reverse complement strand
TGCAGGGGCGACCATTGGTCGTCCGCGGACGTGCAATGCACACCCCTACAAAGCTTTCATTTTACCGAAATCCTGCAGATGGGGAAAATCCAGTTGCCGCAGGGCTTCAAACACGGTGATTGCCACCGCATTGCTTAAGTTCAGGCTCCGGGCTTCCTCCCGCATAGGGATTCTGACGCAACTGTCATAGTGCGCCTCCAAAAAATCCTCCGGAAGTCCCTTGGTCTCCTTGCCGAAGAACAGATAGCAACCGTCCTGGTAGGCAGCCTCGGTGTAGCTTTTGGGCGCTTTGGTGGATAAACACCACATTTGGCGGACATCATTTTTAGAAAAGAAATCTTCCAAATTTTCATAGTCCTGCACATTGACCAAGTTCCAGTAGTCAAGACCTGCCCGCTTCACGGCTTTTTCGGAGATGTCAAATCCCAAAGGGCGAATCAAATGCAGATTGCAGCCGGTGGCAGCGCAGGTACGGGCAATATTGCCGCAATTTTGGGGAATTTCCGGCTCTACCAGCACAATATTCAGCATTTTTGTCACCTCAAAGTACCTTTTTTTAGTTGCCAAACTATTGTATGATAAAAGTTCCATAAAATCAATCAAAAAATTGTATAAAAATCAACTTTTTATAGAATTCACATAAAAAAAGACGGTTTACATTGGATTTTGTGAAAAATGCGGATACATAAAACGGGATATCGTCAAATTTGTCTGCAAATGTGACAGATGGATTGACATTTTCGCGTTTTTGTGAGAAAATAGGTCAATAAAATTTACCAGTAAGGGGACTTTACAATGACACAATCCAGAACCCATACCTGCGGAGAGCTTCGCCTTGACCACGCAGGAAAAAATGTCACCATCGTCGGCTGGATGGAAAACGTCCGGGAGGTTGGCGCAAACTTTGCCTTTGTGGTGCTCCGTGACTTTTACGGAACGACCCAGGTGGTAATCGAAACCGAAGATATGATGAAGGCAATTAAGGGTTTGAATAAGGAAACCACCATTTCCGTCACCGGTATTGTCCGGGAGCGTGAAAGCAAGAATCCCAAGCAGGCTACCGGCGAGATTGAGGTTGTGCCTACCGAAATCAAGGTGCTGGGCAAGTGCATTCACAACAGCCTGCCCTTTGAAATCAATAAGAGTAAGGACGCAGACGAAAATGTAAGACTGAAGTACCGCTATCTGGACCTGCGGAATCCTGCCGTAAAGCAGAATATCATTCTGCGTTGTCAGGTAGTTGCGGATATTCGCCGCCGTATGACCGAAAAGGGCTTCCTGGAGATTACCACACCCATTCTCACTGCCTCCTCTCCCGAGGGCGCCCGTGACTATCTAGTACCTGCCCGTAACCACCCCGGCAAATTCTACGCGCTGCCCCAGGCGCCTCAGCAGTTCAAACAGCTGCTGATGACCTCCGGCTTTGATAAGTACTTCCAGATTGCGCCCTGCTTCCGTGACGAGGATGCCCGGGCAGACCGTACTCCCGGCGAGTTCTATCAGCTGGATATGGAAATGGCATTCGCCACCCAGGAAGATGTTCTTTCCACCTTGGAAGAGGTGCTGGGCCCTGTGTTCCAGAACTTCGGCAAGTATGAGCGTGTTTCTCCCTGGCCCTGGCGCCACATTCCCTTCAACGAGGCTATGGAACGCTACGGCTCCGATAAGCCTGACCTGCGTATCGACTTGGAAGTGCAGGATATCACCGCAGAGGTTGCCGGTTGTGAGTTTGGCCCGTTCCAGAACGCAACTGTTAAGGCTGTGGCAGTGGATAACTTCACCGAGGGCAGAAAGTGGATCGACAAGCTGCTCAATGACGTGGAAGTACAGACCGGCAATAAGGCCTGCTGGATAAAAGTGGATGAGAACGGTCAGTTCACCGGCGGTGTTTCCAAGTTCCTCACCGACTACACCGCAGTGCTGACAGAAAAGCTGAATCTGAAGCCCGGCAGCTTTGTCTGTATGGCAGCGGGTAAGAAGACCGCCGCCCAGAAGACCGCCGGTGTGATCCGTACGATGATGGGTCGCCGTATCCCCGGTCACTTCGACGAGAATCAGTACGCAATGTGCTGGATCGTGGACTTCCCTATGTACGAAATGGGCGAAGAAAGCGGCGAACTGGAATTCTGCCACAACCCCCTCTCTATGCCTCAGGGCGGTATGGAAACCCTGCTGGCTGCAGAAGGTGATACAGAAAAACTGCTGGCTATCAATGCCAACCAGTATGACCTGGTGGTCAACGGCTATGAATCCGCTTCCGGCGCAGTGCGTAACCACAATCCCGAGATTATGGTCAAGGCCTTCCAGATGGTTGGCTTGGGCGAAGAGGACGTGAAGGCCAAGTTCCCCGCAATGTATAACGCATTCACCTATGGTGCGCCTCCCCACGCCGGCGCAGCCCCCGGCATTGACCGGATTGTGATGCTGCTGTGCGGCGAGGAGTCCATTCGTGAGGTTATCACCTTCCCGATGAATAAGAATGCCCAGGACGTAATGATGGACGCACCCACCACCGTTTCCCAAAAACAGTTGGACGATGTGCATATCCTCATCAACGAAAGTCACTTGCAATAAAACACAAAAAGCCCCCAACCGCTGGTTGGGGGCTTTTTATAGCTAACCGCATATGCAAAATCCCCCGACCGATTGGCCGGGGGATCAAAATTAGGCTTTGTTAAGGGTTATACCCGGGTATGCTTGACTTATCATATCAATCGTCAATATATTGTTGGTAATGGAATATGTTTCGGGTCGCAATGTGTCATCCCATTTTTCAGCGATGAATAGCTTGCCGTCTGCTACATAGTACACACCCGCATCTTCGTGTTCAAAGAGAGTTAGATCATAATCTGTGATTTGAACAAAATCATCCTTGTTGGTGATTTTTACGATGTTTTGGAAGGAGCCGTCATTGTTAAAAATAAAGCTGACTTCCAAATCCAAAGTTTGGGCAAGATCTGCATCGATAAAAGTGCAGGGCATTTTGTAAATGCCTTTCCAGGTGCCGAACAATTCCTTGTTGGCAGCAGTGGTGAATCGGGCGTCGGTTATAATGCGTTCGCCCTCAGTCTTTTGGCAGATGGAACAGGTCTTGGGGGCTTCGGTAGTGGCATCTCTCCATTCGTGCCTACAGCTGCAGCCGGTCAACAAAAGACCCAGCAAAATCAGCAAGACCAACGCACGGGATACGGATACGAGAGATTTTTTTGTCATAGCGAACGCCTCCTTTTTGCTTGGCTGATTTTATTATAGGGTAGGACGGATAAAAAGCCAAGGAAACCCCCGGCCGATTGGCCGGGGGTGAAATTTAGCAATTCTTCAATTACAGCAGAGTGGAGAAGTGCTTGATGGTGCGAACCATCTGAGAAACGTAGGAGTTCTCGTTGTCGTACCAGGAAACAACCTGAACCTGGGTCTTGCCGTCGGGCAGCTTGTTGACCATAGTCTGAGTAGCATCGAACAGAGAACCGAAACGCATACCAACGATGTCGGAGGAAACGATCTCGTCCTCGGTGTAGCCGTAGGACTCGGTCTGAGCAGCCTTCATAGCAGCGTTGATGTCTTGGACAGTTACGTCCTTAGCAACAACAGCGTTCAAAGTCGGAGG
>JAZNDB010000047.1:0-6112 GCA_045587845.1 Faecousia sp. | reverse complement strand
CGGTCTGACGCCAAGCGACACAGTCGATAAAATCCGTTTCCTTTTCGTCTCTGGACGAAAAATCCCGGTCAACAGCAACTGTAAAACTGGTGACAGCAGTCCCGCCACCGGTGCGACGCAGTTCCGGGTCTGCCACAAGGCGACCCATAAGAGTGATGTGGTTCAGCATAATTTTACGCCTCCACTACGGTGGTCATACAGCGCAGGATACCGTCGGTGATCTTCATCACACGTTCCAGCTCTGCAGGGAACTCGGGCTTGGACTCAAAGTTCATCAGAACATAGTAGCCCTCAGCCATATCATTGATGAGATAAGCCAAGCGACGCTTGCCCCATTCGTCAATGTTTGTCAGAGTACCCTCCGCTTCCACCATTGCCTTGAACTTGTTCACAAGTGCGGCGGTGTCCTCTTCGCCCAGAGTGGCGTCGATAATGTAGAGAACCTCGTACTTACCAGTGATTTTGGCCATGTTGTTTGCACCTCCTTTTGGACTTTTGGCCCACGGACGCGCCGTGAGCAAGGATTGCCTGTACACACAGGCTAGAACATTATAGCTATTGGGTGACAAAATGTCAAGAGATTTTATCCGAAATATTCCGTATATTGGAGGAAATTAAGGGGAAACTACGGAAAATATATGCGAAACGGAAACTGTGGTTGCATTGTAGGGCAGGGCCTTGGTCCTGCGGTCACATTCTCTCGGCGGGAGCAAGCCCCCGCCCTACACTAACAGGAGGCGGTAGGTTTGGTTCTCTCATATTTTCGGACGATTTTGCTGTATTTGGTTTTGATTGCGGTAGTACGCCTGATGGGCAAACGGCAGATTGGACAAATGGAGCCGGCGGAATTTGTGGTGACGATGCTGGTGGCCAATCTGGCGGCAATCCCGATGCAGGACGGAGGAATCCCTCTGTTTTCCGGTTTTGTGCCTATTGTGACGGTGCTGGGGGTGGAACTGGTGCTGTCTGCTCTGTCTATGAAAAGCGTACGTCTGCGGAGGATTCTGTGCGGCAAACCGGTGATTTTGGTGGAAAACGGCAACATTTTGCAAAAAAATTTGAAAAAAACACGTATTACTTTGGACGAGCTGACGGGCCACTTGCGGGAAAAGGATGTTTTGGATTTGCAATCCGTGCAATATGCAATTTTGGAAACCAATGGCAATGTATCCGTGTTTCCCTATCCCAAGGAAAAACCGGCCTCCGCAAAGGAAGCCGGTGTGCAAGTGAAGAAACAATACCTGCCTGTGACCATCGTTTCTGACGGAGAGGTTATGGGTAAAAACCTTATGAAAGCGGGCAAGGATATGAATTGGGTGCAGCGGGTGCTGCAGGAGCGACAGGCAACTGTAGAAAACACTTGGCTGCTTACCGTAGATGGAAGCGACAGAATTGTATTCTACCGAAAGGAGGAAAATTGAATGAACCGAGGTTGGTTAGGCTTGGGTATTTTGGTGGTGTTTCTTGTTTTGGGCCTTGTGGTGACAGAGACAATGGACGGCGCCCACGTTCCCACGGAAAAACTGCTGGCGCAGGCTGCGGAAAAGACGTTGCAGGGGCAATTTGAACAGGCCGTCGCGCTGGGTACAGAGGCAAAAAATCGCTGGGAGAAGCAGTGGAACGGCACGGCAACGGTGGCAGACCACTCTCCTATGGACGATGTGGACGCATTGTTTGCGGAAATGGAAATCTACGCAAGGAGCGAAGAAAAGCCCCATTTTGCCGCAGTTTGCAAGGAGCTTTCTCAACGAATTCAGGCGGTAGCAGATGCCCACCGCTTCAGCTGGTGGAATATTTTGTAGGCGCTTTATTGACTGCCGTGGGCAAGGGAGAGAATGGCCTCTGCCAGCACCGCAGCAGACCGCAGGGCCTCCTCGCGGGTGTTCCCTGATGCGCCCACCTCCACAAGAAGCGCGCCGTGGGATAAATCCTGGTTGAAGCGCTGTGACCGCAGATTGATGTCCCGACAAATGCCGGGGCAAATACCCTCAAGCTGGGCTTGTAATTTCAGGGCCAGAGAGAGGTTTTCCTGCCAGTTGGGGTGGGTTAGTCCGCTGTTGTCAGTGCCCACCACAAACATAAGGGGCGCAAAGGTGGTGTTCTCCGCGAAAACAGTTTGCACCACCTGGTTTCCCGCCTCGTCCTCGATAGAATCCCGGTGCAAATCCAGCACCAGGCGGATAGAGGGATATTCCTGCAAATAGGCCTCTATACTCCTGCGGCTGTTACTGTAGGCAGTGTTGTAGTAAGGGGTATCGTGGAGGGTAGTGTCCTGCAGAACAGAAATGCCGTTTTCTTTCAGCAATTCTGCCACATAGGCCCCCACGGAAATCATATTGTGGGAGGTGTCGGTGGTGTGATAGGCAGTGGTTTCGGTGTAGTCCCCTGTGGGGGCGAAGCTTTCTGAGCCGTGGGAGTGCAAAATCAGCACCGTCGGGTCGTTTCCTGTCAAATTCCATTGCAGGGGCTGGGTCAGCAGCGCAGGCACATCAGCGGTATAGGAAAAGGCGCAGTTGATTTTTAAGCCGGCGGCATCCTGGGGGGAAAAGGTAGGAATGAGAATTTCCGGCGCGGGATTGGTTGGTGTTGTATCGGTGGGCAAAGACGGCTCGGTGGGAGAGGGGGAAAAGATAATCTGGGACGGCCGGACCAGCCGTCCTGTTTGCAGAAGAAGAATGAGGGAGGCAATTTGGGGAGGCAGGGTGGATGTAGAGCTGCCCAAGCTTACGCAGAACAGGCGCAGCAATAAAGCGCAGATAAGGGCCAAAGCGCCGGTACGCAACACTTTTTGTTCCATAATATCCTCCTTTCACATTTACGCAGGAAACATAAAGAGAGCGTTTTTTAACGCTCTCTTTCTCGTTATTCAGGTTTTTTCCATTTCGGGCGGGTTTTCAGTTCCTCCCGCAGATTTTTGAAGAATCGGGATAAAATTTGCTGAGATTCTGTTTCCAAAACGCCAAACTCCACTTGGGGGCGGTGGTTAAAATCCATAGCAAACAGGTCGCACACAGAGCCACAGGCACCGCATTTTTCGTCCTTTGCGCCCACAATTACTTTGGGAATGCGGGCGTTGATAATTGCGCCGGCGCACATAGGACAAGGCTCTAAGGTTACATACATTGTACATTCCCACAGCCGCCAGCCGCCCAGATTTTTACAGGCATCGGCAATGGCTTCGATTTCCGCGTGACCCAGGGCGGTTTTTGCAGTTTCCCGGCGGTTTCTGCCACGTCCTACAATTCTGTCTTTGCATACAATTACGCAACCCACAGGCACTTCTCCGTCCTGTTCCGCTTCCACAGCAAGGGTAAGCGCCTGTTGCATATAATACTGCTCGTCCATAGCGCACCTCCTTTTTGAGTATCATACTAAATCAGAGGCTTAGCGTCAAGTATACCATCTATCTATTACGAAACAAACCGAATATTGCATTGCAGATTTATGCTTTTCGTGTTACAATAAGCAAAAGATGTTCTTTACCAAGGAGAAAACGATGAAAACATTATTGCATATCTGTTGCGCGCCCTGTTCCAGCCGATGTATTGCGGTGTTGCGGGGGGAAAATATAGAGGTAACGGGGTTTTGGTATAACCCCAATATCCCCCCCTTTACGGAGTATCGGGAAAGACGTAACTGCCTGCGGGCGTATGCCAACGAAATCCAGCTACCCCTCATTGAAAAGAACGACTATGCCCTCCGCCCCTTTGTGCGGGAGGTGGCAGGAGATATTGAAAACCGCTGCGTAAAGTGCTATGAAATGCGCCTGCTGGAAACCGCAAAAACCGCTAAGGAACAGGGGTTTGACAGTTTTACATCATCGCTTTTTATCAGCCCCTATCAGAATCACGAGCTGATGAAATCTGTGGCGGAACAGGCGGCGGAAATCTACGGTGTGGAATTTTTGTATCGGGATTTTCGGCAGGAATTCAAGGCCGGACAAGCCTTTGCCCGGGAACAGGGCTTTTATATGCAGAAATACTGCGGCTGTGTGTTTTCTGAAGAGGAAAGATACCTGAAGAAAAATAAGATTATCCCTTAGGAGAGTGTGACTATGCAACTGATTGTGCCGTGCTTGTTTGGCTTGGAGGGCTTGGCAGGCGATGAATTAAGAAGAATGCATATGGAAAATGTCCGCGTGGAGGACAGACGGGTTCTCTTTGAAGGGGACGAAAATGCCTTGGCAAAGGCCAATATCCGTCTGCGTACCGGCGAACGGGTAATGGTGGTGCTGGCGCAGTTCCAGGCCAAGAGCTTTGAAGAACTGTTCCAGGGGGTGTACCACGCCAATTTGGAAGATTACATTCCCAAAGACGGTCAGTTTCCTGTAAAGGGCCACTGTCTGAACAGCCAACTGATGAGCGTTTCCGACTGTCAGGCCATTATCAAAAAGGCTGCTTCCCGCCGGCTGGGGGAGAAGTACGGTGTCAGCTGGTTGCCGGAAACAGGGGTGAAGTTCCAGTTGCATTTTACGGTCTTGAATGACCAGGTGACCTTGTCCCTGGATACATCGGGACAGGGTCTGCATAAACGTGGCTATCGGGCAATCGGCAACGATGCGCCTCTGCACGAAACATTGGCTGCCGGTATGATTCAGCTTGCCCGTTTTCGGGGCAGGGAGTTTTTGTGGGACCCGTTCTGCGGCTCGGGCACCATTCCCATTGAGGCGGCTCTGATTGCCAAAAACAGAGCCCCCGGTCTGAACCGCGCTTTTGCTGCGGAAAAATACCCCTGGATGCCGGAATCTGCCTGGAAACAGGCAAAGGAAGAGGCTAAGGATCTGGAGTTTAACGGTAATTACAGGATTATGGGCTCAGATAATGACCCCACCTGCGTGTCTTTGGCTTTTGCCAATGCCAGAAAGGCAGGAGTTTCCGATTGCGTGACCTTTAAAGACGGCGATGCCACCAAAATGAGTTTGCCTGCCGATAGCGGTATTTTGATCTGCAATCCCCCCTACGGTGAGCGAATGATGGAGCAATCCAGCGCTCAGCGGCTTTATCGGGAAATGGGAAAGCATTTGAAGTTTGCCAACGATTGGAAGCAGTATGTCATTACCTCCGAGCCGGAATTTGAGCATTATTTCGGCCGTCGGGCAGACAAAAAGCGGAAGTTCTATAACGGCAAAATCAAGTGTGACTATTATATGTTTACAGACAATTCCAGAAGAAAGAAGTAACATTATGAAGCACCTGTTCATTATCAATCCCGCCGCAGGCAGCAGCAATCAAACGGAAAAATACCGCAAGAAGATTGCCCAGGCCTGTGAAGCGCGGAATATAGACTATGCCATTGAAGTGTCCGGCGCTCCCGGACAATGCCGGAAAATTGCCAACCGGGCGGCGAAAACCGGTGAAGAATACCGGATTTACTCCTGCGGCGGCGACGGTACTATGAATGAGATTGTAGGCGGTGTAGCAGGCTACGATAACGTGGCGGTGACGATGTTTGCCGGCGGTAGCGGTAACGATTTTATCCGGATTTTCAACGAGCCGGAGGCATTCCGCGACCTGGAGCGTCTGTTGGATGCAGAGGAAGTCACCTTTGATTTAATCCGCGTTAATGACGATTACAGCTTGAATATTTGCTCCGTGGGGTTAGATGCCCGTATTGCTGCAGACGTGGCAAACTATAAGCGGCTGCCCCTGCTTAGCGGTTTCCGGGCGTATGTGGCCTCTACGGTAATCAATCTGTTCAAGGGTATCAGCAAGCATTACAGCATCGAGCTGGGCGGAGAGCAGATTGACGGCAAAAAGACAATGATCTGCGTCTGCAACGGCAGATTCTACGGCGGCGGATTCAACCCTGTGCCGGAGGCTGACCCCACAGACGGACTTCTGGATGTGCTGGTGGTGGATGCGGTGACACTTCTGCAAGTGCCGCAGGTCATCGGAAAGTATAAAAACGGCCGGTATAAGGAACTGCCAAAGCTGGTGAAACACTATCGTGTGGACGGGCTGAAAGTTTTGTTTGACAAGCCCACCTCTATCAATCTGGATGGCGAACAAAAAATGGGCGATGTGATGGAGGTGTCTGTAGCCAAGGAGAAAATTCGTTTCTTCTACCCCAAGGGACTCACCTGGAAAAATCTCCCGGAACGGGAAGAAGCAAC
>JAZNDB010000046.1:0-2266 GCA_045587845.1 Faecousia sp. | reverse complement strand
ACACTGATTTTGATGGAGGAAAAATTCCCCAATCCCGGTGTCGCCGCCTATGCTTTGATGGCGGCCGGCGGAGATTTCGGCGCCTCTGTTGCGCCCCAGGCTTTGGGCATCGTTACAGACAGGGTTGCTGCCAGCCAGCAGGCTGCTGCGCTGGGAGAGAGAATTGGTCTTTCCCCGGAGCAAATCGGTATCAAAGCAGGTATGCTCACCGCTGCTATTTTCCCACTGTTGGGAATTGGAATGCTATTGTATCTGAAGCGGTTTTTGTTGAAAAACAAGTAAAACGGACGGCCAATGGTGGCCCCTACAAAATCTAAAAAAGAGGGTGTGCAAGGCACACCCTCTTTGCTTATTCATCTTCAAATTCCTCCGGCTGGGCAAAGCCCTCTTCCACAACCGGCTCTACTGTGGGAATAACCACCTTTTCCACTACCGTGGGGTCTACAATCGGCTCGACCGTGGGGATCACCACCTCTTCCACAACTGTGGGGTCTACAATCGGCTCGACCGTGGGGACTACCACCTGCTGAGGAGCAGGCTGCTTTCTGGGAGGCATACCCAAATCCTTCTTCCGGCACAGGAATACAAAAATGGGCATCATTACCGTAAAGAAGATGGACAGCAACAGATACAGCACTGCATTGCTGGGCTCACAGGAACGGAACAGGTCATAAAGACACATATATTCCAGTATCACCAATGTGATTGACACCGCTGCAATCAAAATTGCGCTGAGAACAATCAACAAAATGCCTGTGGCAATCTCACCGCCTACGCCCTCTGTCAGAAACAGACCTAACACAAAAGTACCCATCAGGAAAAAGCAAACTACGACAGCGCCAATGGTCAAACCCAGCAAAAGCTTGCGGCGATTCTTCACCTTGCCCTTGACTATGTACTGGTATTGGTCGGAAATGTTGCCCAGTATCCACAGGTTACCAAGAGGAATCCACGCCAGCCAACTGTTCCGGATACCACGGCGACTTGCAATGGTATACAAGCCCAGACTGTGAAGTACATAGCTTGCCATAGATAGCGCCATTGTTGCTAACATAACCAGAAAATACACAACAAAAAACACGCCCAAAACACTGGCGCCTGCTGCGCTCGGCATCGGATCTACTTCAAATGTGAACTGATCAGGAGAATAAAATCCACCCATAGTAACACCTCTTTCTTTTCAGGATAAAATGATTATAACATAAAGATCGGCAAATTGCAACGAAAAAGGCTTTTCCTGTTGGAAAAGCCTTTCGTTTTATAGCATTGTCAGCAACGCATCGGTATACTGGGCAGCGGTTGCGCCTTCTTTATTGCTGGTGACCACCACGGGGCAGGTTTCCAGCGCGTTTTCCAGCTTTTGCGCGGCATCAAACATACAGATATGCCGCAGAAGCATCGCCTCCGCCTTCAGAATGCTGGCGGGATTGGCATAGTCTCCCAAGCCCTCCTCAATCAGACGGGGCGCAGAGCCGTGGATCGCTTCAAACATAGCGTACCGGTTGCCTATATTGGCGCTGCCAGCCGTACCTACACCCCCTTGGATTTGGGCTGCCTCGTCGGTGATGATATCTCCGTAAAGATTGGGCAGCACAAACACCTGGAACTGATTGCGAATGCTCTCGTTCACAAGGTTTGCGGTCATAATGTCGATGTACCACTCGTCGGTAGTGATTTCCGGATATTCTGCGGCAATTTCCTTGCAGATGGCAGAGAATTTGCCGTCGGTCTTTTTCATAATGTTGGCCTTTGTAACCACCGACACGCGGGTTTTACCGTTTTGGCGGGCGTACTCAAAGGCAGCGCGGGCAATGCGGCGGGTACCCTCATCGGTGGTTACCTTGAAGTCCTCCGCCATACCGGGCAGGTCAATTCCCTTGCTTCCCAAAACATACTCGCCCTCGGTATTCTCTCGGTAGAACACCCAATCAATGCCTTGCTCCGGAATGGACACCGGCCGCACATTGGCATACAAATCCAGCTCCCGGCGCAATGTCACATTGGCGCTTTCCATTGTGCCGCCGTTGGGGGTGGTGGTAGGACCTTTCAGCAGTACGTCGCAGGTTTTGATTTCTGCAAGTACATCAGTGGGAACAGGCTGGTTTTTTGCCAGGCGGTTTTCGATGGTGAGGCCCTCTATTCTCTTGATAACCACCTTGCCGGTGGCAATCTCACTTTTCAGCAGGTGCTTCAGCACGCGCACTGCCTGCTCCATAATAAGTCGGATCGTAGCCATGTCGTTCTGTGAGCCAAGGAGTTGTCTGGG
>JAZNDB010000045.1:0-12028 GCA_045587845.1 Faecousia sp. | reverse complement strand
CGAATGGATCTGTACCGCCGTATGGCCGCAATCCGTTCTCAGGAGGACGCTGACGACCTTCTGGACGAAATTATCGACCGCTACGGCGAACCGCCTAAGGGCGTTTTGAATTTGGTGGAGATTGCCCTGCTGCGTGCCAACGCAAGAAACATTGGTATTTGCGATATTCGCCAAAAAGGCGGCGAAGTGCAGTTTACTATGACAAACTTTGATTTTGAGGCAATCGGCGCGCTATGCAACGATGCTGACTACAAAAACAGGCTTCAATTCGTTGCCACAGCCAAAGAACCCACCCTACGCTTAAAACTTGCTTCCGGCGTGGACAGTCTGCGTCAATCCAAAGTATTTATTGAGCGCTATAAGAAAATGCGTGATGCTTAGGCATCACGCATTTTTATATCCAAATGATAGTCAATTTCTCCCGCGGAGGTCTGCTCAATCTCAATATTATACCGCAAGTCAATTATGCCTCCCGCGGCAGTAAGATCGGCCATAACCTTTGTAGCGCAGACGGTCAGCATCAATGCGCCAAATTCCATTTGGTAAAGGGAATCGTGGGGCACACCTTCCTTGAAAACCATTTGTGAATTCAGCTTGCCGGCTCTTGTTAGGGTGATTGTTTTGCCCTGTACGCAAAAGGTTGTTTCAACACCGTCCAGGCCGGTTAAATCGCTTTCGCAATAACGCAACTCCCAACCGTCCGGCAGTTCTTCCAGCGTGCCCTCTGTAACCAGTTCAATTACATCCGGCTCTTGACCGATATAGTTTTGCGTACCGCGAATGGACAGTACCACAGACTTTTTCATTTTATGCCTCCATTGCCAGTTGCAGCAACCGGTCAATCAGTTCGCCGTAGGGAATTCCGCTGGCGGCAAACAGTTTGGGGTACATAGAAATGGATGTAAAGCCCGGCAGCGCATTGATTTCATTAAAGACAACTTTATTGTCCTTATGGGTTACAAAGAAGTCAACCCGGCTTAAACCGCGACAGCCAATGGCCATATAAATCTGCACTGCCATTTCCCGCAACTGATCTGCTACATCATCGTCAATTCGCGCGGGAATATAGGCAACCGAGGTATCCGTTATATATTTAGCATTATAATCATAGAAATCAGCGCCGGAGTCAATTTCGCCGGCAACAGAAGCAATCGGTGCTTTGTTGCCCAACACGGCAACCTCTACCTCGTGACCGTCTATGAATTCTTCAACCAGAATTTTTTCATCAAATTTACCTGCCTGCAAAAGCGCATTTTTAAGCGCATCCCGGTTGTTCGCCTTAGAAACTCCAACGGAAGAACCTGTTCCGGCAGGCTTTACAAACACGGGATAGGTAAATTTATCCTCTACGCTTTGCAAAATATCCTCCATACGGCTCTGCAGTTCATAATTTCTTACCAAAAGCCACTTTGCCTGCGGAATCTTTGCGTTGTCTACCACCAGCTTTGTCAGTGTCTTATCCATTGCCACGGCTGAGGCTGAAACGTGGGGCCCTACATAAGGAATGCCTGCCATTTGCAGAAGGCCCTGCATAGCGCCGTCCTCACCGTTCTCACCGTGGAGAACAGGAAAGACCACATCGATATGCACATAGCGAACACGTTCTTCCTCAAAGCATATCAGCCCCTGACCCCGTATAGGAGAAATGGTTGCCCGACAGTTACCGGGATGATTTCGCCACTGTCCGGAGGGTAACAAAGCATAGTCTGTGCCACCGTATAGAATCCAGTCGCCCTCTTTTGTAATGCCCACAGGAAAAATGTTATATTTTTGCGCATCCATATTGTTTAGCACAGATTCCGCTGAACGCAGGGAAACCTCGTGTTCTGGGCTAATGCCACCAAAAAGTACGCAAACAGATAATTTTTGCATATTACTTGCCTCGTTTTTTCATCATTTAAGCAGAGCTTCTCCTGCGCGGAAAATGTCACCTGCGCCCACAGTTAATACCACATCTCCGGCTTTTAGGTTATCCCGCAGGAAATTAGTTACCTCTGGAAGTGTCTGACAGTACACAGAATTGGGAATTTCTCTTTGTAAATCAACAGAGGATATTCCAAGCAAATTCTGCTCTCTGGCAGCATATATTTCTGCTAAAACCACCAAATCCGGTTTTTGCAGTTCCCGGACGAAATCACCAAAGAGCGCCTTGGTGCGGGTATATGTATGGGGTTGGAACGCCACAATCAAACGCTGATAGCCCATCGACTGCACCGCCTCAATGGTTGCTGCCAATTCATCGGGATGGTGGGCATAATCATCATAGATATCCGCGCCGTTATATTTGCCTTTATACTGCAGACGGCGATCAGCTCCGGAGAAGGTTGATAAACCAATGGTAACTGCTTCTCCCGGGATTCCTATCATCCACGCAGCTCCCGCTGCTGCCAATGCATTCATAGCATTATGCCGACCAATCACCTGTAAATCCAGATGACAGTATACATTTCCATCACAAACTACGTCAAAATGCCGCCAATCGGCGCAGATATGATCCGCTTTTACCCGATTATGGTTTCCGAAACCAAAGGTTACGTAGTTCATTCCGTCCAGTGTCTCTGCTATATGAGGATCATCTCCGTTTGCAAGAACACCATTGGAAGAAAGCGCAGCAAACTCGCGGAAGGACTTCTCCACATCTGACAGGTCCTTAAAATAATCCAAATGGTCTGCCTCTATGTTTAGAATCACCGCAAGGGTTGGCGCAAAATTCAAAAACGAATCGCAATATTCACAGCTTTCCAGCAGGATTGTATCCCCCTGCCCCACTCTATGGCCTGCGTGAAGCAGTGGCAGATAACCGCCAATCATAACCGTGGGATCCCAAGCCGCCGCCATTAAAATATGGGTCAACATTGAAGTTGTGGTGGTCTTACCGTGGGTACCTGCTACGCAAATAGCATTTTTATAAGCGCGCATAATAACGCCCCACGCCTGGGCTCTCTCAAACACAGGGATACCTGCGCTGCGGGCAGCGGCAATCTCAGGATTATCATTATGCACGGCGGCTGTGCGAATCACACATTCCGCGCCTTGGATATTCTGCTCCTGATGGCCAATGTAGACAGGGATTCCCTTGGAAACCAGCTCTTCAGTGGACGCAGTTACGCTCATATCTGAGCCTGTTACCACCATACCCATTCCCTGCAAAACAAGACCTAAAGGGCGCATAGAAACGCCGCCAATGCCAACAAGATGCACGCGGCGACCAGGTTGCAAATATGCTCGCAACTCTTCACTTCTATTATTCATTCAGGTTCACCTACCGAATTTCAATAGATTTCATACTTAACTTTTTCATTATATTACATTTTGCATTCTTTTACAACTACTAATTTGTGACGCACCAATGCTGCATTCACCGCTTTTAAAGATCATCTGTTCTGTCAACATCTACGGCAACCACTTTGCTATATCCCGCTGCATAATGATAGGGGTATAAGTATTTTGACTGTTTTGGCAAAAGCACAGGAATTTGCACCATATAGGTTATGCCACCCACATAGATATCAGGTGGCGCAAGCCACGTCTTATAATATACACACACATTTCGCAAGGTCTCATCTGTCAGATTATGTATCACCACTGTGCCCAACGCCATATCCGTAACATAAACATCCTGAGAAATTGCATACTCCTGCCCTAGTTTCTGCCAGCCATTACATTGGATATAATCGCCCTGGCGGTACAAACTACCGTTTTGTTCCAATATCACCACTGTTTCACCAGCGGGTATATGGTCTGCTTCAAATATATAAAAACCGTCACTCCAAAACAGCGCAATTCTCGCCTTATGAACCTCTGTTGTTCCGCTATTGTATACGTGTAGCGCCGCAACATCTACCACTTCCCTATCTGTTCCATCCTCCAGAAACGGCCCTTCATAAGGCGAAAGTTTTTGGGCAATTAAGTTTGTATTGGAAATAGCGATTGGAAACGATATGCTTTCTGATAAATGGATGATACTTTCTTGTTTAAACATATGATCCTCAGAAAGAAACACATTCCACGTTTCCTCAGCAGAAAAATATAAGGCGCTTGCTGTAACCACACTTCCTAATATTCCCAATGCCGCCAAAACCGTTCTTCTCAACCCCATAAATCACCCAGGATTGTCATATCCCTCAACCCCCTACAAAAGATATGCCTATTATAACCACTAAAATTAGGGAACAATGGAAAACCGTGGTGTTGGAATGAGAAAAGTATTTGACAAACTCCTTATGCAATCTGGTGGAGTAACAGGAAAAAGAAAAGCCTACGCGGGATTTTCGCCGAATACTTGTTATTCTGGAGAAAGGTATTAAAAAAGAGATGCCGATGCATCTCTTTTTTTAAGATTGTTTTACTCAGTCAAGCCGTCGCAAGCAACAGTCCACCGGACTGTTGCATTTAATTGTTCGAGCCTGTCACATAAAAAAAGACAGGAGATACTAATGTATCCCCTGTCTTTTTTGGAGCGGGTGACGAGGCTCGAACTCGCTACCTCCACCTTGGCAAGGTGGCGCTCTACCAGATGAGCTACACCCGCGGAACAAGAGGTATTATAGCAGATTTCCCGAATAAGTCAATACCTTTTCAAAAAAATCTCTTTCCTCTTGTGAATTTTTATAAACTAATCTTTGAATAGCGGGAAAAACCGTCTCCCAGCACCTGGTGCGCCTCCTGCACAATAATGAATGCATTGGGGTCAACTTCCACCACCAGACGTTTCAGTTCTGCCAGTTGTTGTTTTTTAACGGCAGTTAAAACAACCTTTGTCTGCTGGTGGGTATAGCTTCCCTCTCCGTGCAGAAAGGTTGCTCCCCGTTCCAGCTCATCGGAAATTTTCTGTGCCACCGCATCGTATTCCTTCGTGATAATCAGCGCAACCTTGGAGTAGTCGAAGCGGTATACAACAGCGTCTATTATTTTTCCAATCAAAAAAATTGCAACGCCACTATATAGTGTGACCTTAATATCGTGAAATACGATACCGGAAATCACAACAATGCAAATATCAAAGCAGGTAGTAATGATCCCGATAGGTACATTTTGATAGCGCAATTTCAGCAGCCGCACAATGATATCTGAGCCACCGGTTGACATACCCGTGGCAAACACAATGCCCAGCCCTGCGCCGCAAATTACGCCGCCATACAACGCGCCAATCAAAGGCTCCGTTTCAGGCGCAGGTAAATTGGAAAACAAATCCAAAGACAACGCGGAGAACATCATTCCAATTAAGGAGCCAATCAGAAATTTCTTTCCGATTTTATGCCCTGCCAGCGCAAACAACGGCAGATTCATTATGATTGTGATTGTACCAATGCTTCCCCGTCCAAGCAGATGCACAAGCACCATTGCCAAACCTGACAGCCCACCGCCGTTCAAGTCATTTGGCGCAAGAAACAGGTTAAACCCCAATCCAAACAAAGCACACCCAACCGCAATTTTCAAAATTTCAATAACGGGTTTGAAGCGCTGCTGCATAGCTCCTCCTACATATCAAAGCTGATTTGTTTTTCCATTGCATCCTCATCCTTGAGAATCGCGCCGGCAGTGGGAATTGTCTTATTGCGATAACGGCTTGCATTTACAATACTGCTTTCCTCCAAAGGCATCACAGCATTTAGCTGCGCCTTTTTCTTCAGACTCATCACTGCAACACCCTGGGTATTTTTAGTGGTCTTAGGCGACAGCTGCGCCGTGGAAATAACAGCCGCGCGTCCGTCTGTGGAGTAGAGCGCAACCTGCTTATCTTCATTGATGACCATTGCCTTAATCAACGGGCTCTTATCGGAGAAGGCTGCAATCAGGCGGCGGCGGTTGGTCTTTGTTTCGTAGGCGGACAGAGGCACCTTAGCGCCCTTTCCGTTTTCAAAGAAGAACAGAACGAAGCCTTTATAATCTCCCGGCAGAACCACCTGCAGGACCGTCTCACCTGCATCCATTCCCAGTTTTTGCGGCAGATAATCACCCAGCAAGGACGCCTTGCCGTCCTCAAAATCGGACAGGCGGGTCTTGTAGCATTGATATGCGCTGGTAAACACCAAAAGCTCTGCCTTATTAGAGGTTTCCACGGAGAAGGACAAACTATCCCCCTCTTTGAATTTTTGTTCACCGGACATACGCAGGGATTGGGCAGTAATCTTTTTCAGATAGCCCTCCTTAGACACAAACAGCGTAACAGGATAATCGGGAATCTGCTCGTCCTCGTCTTCAAGCTGAATTTCCTGTGCTTCGTAGATAATCTCGGTCTTTCGGGCCTGACCGAATTTCTCAGAAACCTGCTGCAATTCCTTGATGATCACATTCTTCAGTTTGCGGTTGCTGCCCAAAGTATCCCGCAGGTCGGCAATCTCTTTTTCCAGGTCAACAATCGCCTTTGTTTGCTTCAGAATGTACTCCTTGTTGATATTCCGCAGTTTGATTTCAGCCACATAATTGGCCTGTATTTCATCAATACCAAAGCCGATCATCAAGTTGGGAACAACTTCGTTTTCCAGTTCCGTTTCCCGAATGATGCGGATTGCTTTATCAATATCCAGCAGGATTCGTTCCAGGCCCTTTAACAGGTGAAGTCTATCCTCTTTCTTTTGGATCTGGAAATACAATCGACGCATTACGCAGTCTGTACGCCAAGCGGTCCACTCTTCCAAAATCTCACCTATTCCCATTACGCGGGGCATACCGGCAATCAAAATGTTAAAATTGCAAGCAAAGCTATCCTGCAACGGGGTCATACGGAACAGCTTCTGCATCAGCTTCTCCGGCTCCACGCCACGCTTCAGGTCTATGGTCAGTTTCAAGCCGCCCAAGTCAGTTTCATCACGCATATCGGCGATTTCTTTGATTTTACCCGCTTTAATCAGCTCTGCCACCTTGTCCATAATGACTTCGCTGGTGGTGGAATAGGGAATTTCGGTAATCTCAATAAGATTGCCGGACTTTACATAGTTCCACTTTGCCCGCAGCTTGAAGCTGCCACGGCCTGTGGAATAAATCTCACGGGTAGTTGCCTCGTCAAACAGCAATTCGCCGCCGGTGGAGAAATCCGGGCCGGGTAAGGTCTCCAAGATATCGTGGTCGGGATTGTTCATCAGCGCGATAGTGGTATCGCAGATTTCTTTCAAATTAAAGGAACAGATATTACTTGCCATACCAACGGCAATACCCTGGTTTGCAGACACCAGCACATTGGGAAATGTGGTGGGAAGCAGGCTGGGCTCTTTCATAGTGGCGTCATAATTATCCACCATATCCACGGTATCAAAGTCAATATCCCGGAACAGTTCATCGCAGAACTTATCCAGCTTTGCTTCTGTATAACGGGATGCCGCATACGCCATATCCCGGGAATACACCTTACCGAAGTTGCCCTTGGAATCCACAAAAGGATGCAATAAGGTTTCGTTACCCTTAGCCAGACGCACCATCGTTTCGTAAATCGCTGCGTCGCCGTGGGGATTTAAGCGCATTGTCTGACTCACGATGTTGGCAGATTTGGTACGGCCACCATTGAGCAAGCCCATCTTATACATCGTATAAAGCAGCTTTCTATGGGAAGGTTTAAAGCCGTCAATCTCCGGAATCGCGCGGGATACAATGACCGACATAGCATAGGGCATATAGTTGATTTCCAGGGTTTCGGAAATCGCCTGCTCAGTAGTAGAGCCCACCAAACCCATAATGCCGTCGGTGTGTACTTTCTTTTTATTCTGTTCCGCTTCTTTTTTCTTTCGTGCCATTTGGAACACCTCTTAAGAAATATCAGCTAGATCCAAATACTTGGAGCCATTTTCCGCAATAAAATTCTTTCTTTCATTCAGCGCATCGCCAAGCAGTACATCAAAGTAATGGGATGTGCGCTCTGCATCCTCCGGCATAACCTTAATCAGCCGGCGGGTTTCCGGATTCATAGTGGTCATCCACATCATTTCAGGATCATTTTCACCCAGACCCTTAGAACGTTGAATGCTTACCTTTTTACCCTCTAAATCCTTGAGAATTTGTGCTTTTTCCTGCTCATTATAGGCAAACCAAGTCTGATCCTTACAGGTAATCTCAAACAAGGGAGATTCTGCAATATATACGTAGCCGTCACGAATCAGTTTCGGACACAGGCGGTAAAGCATCGTAAGAATCAAGGTGCGAATCTGGAAGCCGTCCACATCCGCGTCAGTACAGATAACCACCTTATTCCAGCGAAGTTGGGAGATATCGAAGGAACTTAGTTCCTTGGATTTTTTACCCTCCACTTCCACACCGCAGCCCAAAACTTTAATCAGGTCTGTGATGATGGGAGAGGCAAAAATACGGTTATAGTCTGCTTTCAAGCAGTTGAGGATTTTACCCCGGACAGGCATAATTCCCTGGAACTCCGCATCGCGGGAGAGCTTAACACTACCCAATGCAGAATCACCCTCAACGATATACAGTTCACGAACTTCTGTATCCTTGCTGCGGCAATCCACAAATTTCTGCACACGGTTGGCAATATCCACCTTGGCAGACAGATTTTTCTTTACGTTGGTTCTTGTCTTTTCAGCAGATTCTCTGGCTCGCTTGTTCACAAGGATTTGGTCAGCCGCACGATCCGCCTCTTGCTTGTTTTCCAGGAACCACACCTGCAGCTGGTCCTTAAAGAATGCGGTCATTGCCTCTTGGGTGAATTTGGAGTTTACAGACTTTTTCGTCTGATTCTCAAAGCATCCAATGGTGGAGAAGCAGTTGGTTACAATCACAAGGCTATCCTGGATATCCTGGAAAATAATCTTGCTTTCGTTCTTTGTATACTTATTGCTCTCTTTCAGATACTTATCAAACGCATAGGTAAAGCCTGCCCGAACTGCCTTGTCAGGGCTGCCGCCGTACTCCAGCCAGGAAGAGTTATGATAGTACTCTGTATGGCTGATCTGCTTACTCAGGCAGAAAGATGTGGTGATTTTCAGCTTCATTTCAGGGCGGTTTTCCGCGTCACGGCCACGGCGCTCCGTCTCCCAAAACACAGGCATAGTAAAGGCATTATCTCCTACCAGCTCTTCAATATACTGACGGATGCCATCTGTATAGCAAAATTCTTCTTCTTCAAATTTTTTGCCTACTTGATTGCGGAACTTAAAGGTAATTCCTTTATTTACCACCGCTTGACGGCGGAGCGTATCCCGATAGTAATCGGCAGGAATATTGATATCGGTAAACACCTGCTTATCCGGCCGCCAGTGGAATACAGAGCCGGTCTTTTTTCCGCGGTCAGTAGGCTCTTTCTTCAGGCCGCCTTTATTCCTGCCTTTTTCAAAGTGCAGGTCATAACGGAAACCGTCACGGCGAATGGTAGCATCAAAAAACTCAGAAGCATACTGGGTCGCGCAGGAACCCAAACCGTTCAAACCTAAAGAGTACTCATAATTCTCTCCGTTCTCGCCGTACTTACCACCGGCGTACATCTCACAGAACACCAGTTCCCAGTTATACCGTTTTTCTTTTTCGTTATAGTCCACAGGGCAGCCACGTCCAAAGTCCTCGACCTCAACGGACAAATCCTCGTATCTGGTTACAATGATCGTGTCACCGTGACCCTCGCGGGCTTCGTCAATTGCGTTGGAAAGAATCTCGAAAACCGCGTGCTTACAGCCCTCCAGGTCATCGGAGCCAAAAATAACCGCAGGACGTTTCCGGACGCGTTCCTCTCCCTTCAGCATAGAAATACTGGAGTTACCATATTGTTCGTTTCGTTTTGTAGCCATACAAATTACCTGCCGAATTTCAATATTTTTCAAGTATATTATACACATTTTGTGATGTAAAGTCAACTGAATCAACTATATATAGTGGTTTAGTTCTAATACTAAGATGCGGGACATACTCTTTTGTAGACCGTGGCAGGAGCATCCCTCCTGCAATTAAGGAGGCTGGCTATGGAAAATATGTATGCAAGTATCGCTGCCAGAACCGGTGGCAATATCTATATGGGCGTAGTTGGTCCGGTTCGGACCGGTAAATCTACACTCATTAAGCGGATTATGGAACATGTTGTAATTCCAAACATCCAGGAACCATACCGCAAGGAACGGGCAAAAGATGAACTGCCCCAAAGTGGCTCCGGCCGTACCATTATGACCAGTGAGCCGAAGTTTATTCCGGAAGAGGCTGTGGAAATCACACCCGACGGTACAACAAGGCTTTCTGTGCGATTGATTGATTCTGTGGGTTATATGATCGATGGGGCGGTTGGCGCAGATGAAGAAGGTTCTCCGCGTATGGTAACAACGCCTTGGTTTGACTACGAAATTCCTATGAGCGATGCCGCTGAATTGGGAACGAAAAAAGTTATGGAGGAGCATTGCACCATTGGCTTGGTGGTCACAACTGACGGCACTGTCACAGATATTCCCAGAGATGCCTACGTTGAAGCGGAACGTCGGGCAATTACAGATATGCAAAAAACAGGCAAACCTTATCTGGTAATTATTAACACGCAAAATCCAGAAGGAGATGCAGCAAAGCGTGTTCAAACGGCCATCCGCGAGGAATTTGGTATTAAGGCTATGATTGCAGACTGCCAGGCAATGAGCGATGGAGATATTAACCGCCTGCTAAAGCATTTGCTTTACAGCTTCCCAATGCAAAAACTGTGCGTATACCTTCCCCGCTGGTTTGATGCATTGGAACCGCAGCATCCCGTGAAATCTGCTTTATACGAGGCATTGCTGTCCTGCTTTGAGGAAATCTCTACCCTGGCACAAGCAAGCGATGTTCTGTCCAGGCTCAAGAATCTGGATGCCGTACAGGACTATTCCCTGCGTGACATAGACCTATCCTGTGGCACAGCATATTGCGCGCTGAGTTTCCCCGAGTCCTTCTTCTATGAAATCCTCAGCGACAAGGCCGGTATTTCCATTGAGGATGATTCCCAGCTATTGACACTTCTGTCGGAATTATCTCAGATCAAGAAGGAATATGATAAGATTTCCGATGCGCTTTCCTCCGTAAAAGCCACCGGCTACGGCATTGTGATGCCCGATGCCGCTGATATGACGCTGCAAACACCGGAGGTTGTGCGCAAAGGCGGCGCATTTGGCGTAAAACTGAAAGCCGGCGCGCCATCAATACATATGATTCGCGTAGATATTGATACAGAAATCAGCCCAATGGTGGGTGGCGAACAACAATCACAGGATCTTATCTCCTATCTTTCCTCTGAAGATCCGGAAAAGCTCTGGCAAAGTAACATCTTCGGTAAATCTGTTTACACACTGATTCAGGACGGTTTAACCACTAAATTGATCCGCACGCCGGATGAAGTACGGGATAAATTCCGCGGTATGCTTACCCGCGTAATAAACGAAGGCGCAACAGGCCTGATTTGCTTAATTATATAACATTCAAGGGTGTACATTTGTACACCCTTTTTTGTATTTTTCCCTTTACCTGTAGGAAATAATATGCTAGAATAACAGTGTATTTGAACTATTTGGAGAAAGTACTATGAAGTTATCACAATTTACCAACCGTAAATGGAATTTTAATATATTGGCCTTTGCATTTCCTTTCCTGGGAATGCTGTTTGTTATGCTGCTGAACAGTTGCGCACCTTTCGGAAAGTATTCGATGCTATACTCAGATATGTACCATCAATACTATCCGTTTTTTGTGTCTTTCCGTCGAGCGCTTCTCTCCGGAGATTCCCTGCTTTACTGCTGGGATGTGGGCTTAGGTCTGGATTATTTGGGTCTTTATTCCTATTATCTTGCCTCCCCACTGAATCTTTTAAGTGTTCTTGTGCCGGAAAGTTGGTTGCTGGGATATTTTTCCCTGCTAATGCCCATAAAGCTTGGTCTTGCCAGTATGTTCTTTGGTATGTTCTTAAAGAAGGTAACGGGCAGGCAGGACTTTTCCAACGTTCTGTTTGGCTCTTTCTACGGCCTTTGCGCCTGGGCGCTGGGATATCAATGGAACATTATGTGGCTGGACACCTTTGCCCTGCTTCCTTTGGTGATGCTGGGTATGATCAGTCTGCTTAAAGAACGCAAATTTGTTCTTTATA
>JAZNDB010000044.1:0-5942 GCA_045587845.1 Faecousia sp. | reverse complement strand
AGCCATGTCGTTCTGTGAGCCAAGGAGTTGTCTGGGTTGGTTGTCTTCCTAAGACCGCTTGGCCTCCGACTTCTTCTCATCAATGTCTGCAAGCAGATCTTTCCACAGCTTAAGAACTTCCTTCTTGCTGATATTGGCTTCGTCCTTAACGTAGTCAGAGTACAGATACTCGCCGATTCTTGCCAGGGAAATCTGCTCAACCTCCCACTTCTTTGCGGATTCTGCAAACTTGATAGCAACCTCAGAAGCCAAACGGGGACGAAGCAGACGCCAGCGGCTTGATTCAATACTCTTGTTAACGTCCAGTTCATACAGATACTGGAAAGCATAGCTATCAAAGAAGGTCTTTGCGCAATCGCCATTACCTGTGAGACCGTTGCCATCATTATAGAAATCAACAGGGTTGGTTTCCAGGAACAGCAAAACGTTTTCGCTCTTCAGGTAGTTAATCATTTCCTTGAATTCCTTCTTGGTGCCAAGAACGGATTCAGGAGCTACTGCGGTATACATTTTATTGTTCAAACCGCCATCCAACGCGCCGATGTAGTTGACAATCAAGTTCTCAACGCCCTGCGCCTTCAGTTCCTTTACAATCTCACATACCTCATTGTAGGTGGTGAGCGCAGTAACAACCGGCATCTTGATGCCCACGACATACTTCTCAATGCTAACCGCACCAATCAGGTCCAGAACAGCGTACTTCTTATCTGCCAGCTCAGAATCCTTAAGAAGATTTCCCTTCTTCAGGTAGTCCTTGTAGAGCTTGCTCATACCGGTGTAGTTGGCGTCCTCCCCTTCCAGGAAGAAGTAACGAACAGTATAATTCTCACCCTCAGTCAAATCTTCACTGTAATCCAGAGCGTGGCTATCGCCTTTTGCCCAGAAATTACCCTTGTTGTACTTCAGGCTGTGCTCACGCAAAATTGCGCGGGCATATACGTGGTTGTAGGAGCTATCCATTAAGCTGGTAGCAGCAGCAATACCGGTACACTGTTCACCGGAAGTAACCACGCCAAAGAATGCATGATCATTCACCTTTGCGCCAAACACAGGCAGTGTTGCTCTCTGCTGGACTGTGGTCTGTGATGTCTTCGTAAGTGTCGGGTTCTCGCCATAGACCAGCGCGTAATACTCCTGATTGGTCTGCTTATTGTTGTTGAAATCAATCAAGGCGCCGGAACCATCCGGTACAAACAGGTAACCGTCATCTTGCAAACTACCTGCGCCAAAATAGGGCAACAAAGAAACGGACACAACCATAAAGGGGTTGCTGCCAACGCCCTTAATTTCACTTGTTACGATTTCTGCTTGGAAACCATCCTCAGTCAGTGTGTATTGCACAGGAACGTACACGTTAGCAACGGGGAAACCAAAGATAAACTTTACGCCATTATCAACAAGCTCGTGGGTCATTCTACCCTTCTTGATACTGCCGCCGAAATTATCCAGTTCAACTTCAATGCCCTTTTCCATATTGATAAACTTGATATGCAACTGGCTATTGAGCTTGGTCACACTTTTTACATTTGTGTCCTCGTTACGGTCCTGAGGATTGGAGTACCACTTCATTCCGGAAGCCTTTTCTGTCAGGCAAATTTCACCGGTGGTAAAATCTGCTTCCAACAGCATTTTGGCATTCTCAGAAACCTTATTAAAGCCGGGTGTACCATAATCGTACTTTGTTGTAGCCTTAATCGTGGTCTTATCCTTCTCCTGGTTTGCAAGTTCTTCTTTTCTGAGATCGGATTTATAAATACTAAACGCGGCATATGCCACCGCCACAACCAGCAGAGCAATCAACGTATAGCTAATTGCACGGCTGATTGTTTCTCTATGCTTGCGGAATATCCGCCTGCATTTCCAAAATACATCTTTAATGTTCATCTTATTCTCCATTCCACGTTTATCGACTATATCTGAGTTCGAACATAACCGTAACTACGAAATAATACAGCTGTTCAAACAGAATCAGCAGCATCAACGCAATAAAGAACATAATAATCAAGCATACAACTGTCAATAATATGGAATAAATTGTCTTTGCAAAGGAATACTCATGTACCTCCTGCAGACCGCTAAAGGCAATGATTGCGCCCCAAATTTGGGATACGGTCACTGCATAGGTCAGGAACACCTGCTCATCACCTGCAAAGAACCAGCTGAGTATGGTGGTTAAAAAGCGAATAATAATATAAGGTAACAATGCATTCGCTGCAACCACGCAAATATCAAGCAGTGTTCCCTTGCCTTCCATCAGCGTACATATCATCCAGTTGGATGCGCAAACCATTGCATACATTACAACCGTAACAACTGCTGTACGCAGCATACTGGTTTCCGCAACCTCAAACTCGTTCATATCATATCCGGTAGCGACACGGTAGAACAGTTCCACAAACAACCATAATGCGACTGTGACGAATACCACAACGGGAGAACTCTTTTTATTTGCCTTCAGTTCCAGGAAACCGTCTCTGGGATGTCTGCAAATGTAAAATGGGTATAAATAGGGGCTCATTGTATCAAAGCCAGTACGTTTTTTCATAACTGTTCACCCCCTACTTTCTTATGCGCCAGTATATTGTTGATACAATATCAATGATCTTTTCATAGAACAAAATGAAAATCAGAACAATGACAACGATTGCAACAACAACTGCAAAGTTTTCTCGAATTGTTTCATCTCGAAGGGCTGCCTTTGCTTCGGCATAGCCTTCCTTATCCTTACCAAGCTTGAAATACTCCATTGCCTTTTCGTATTCGCCCAGACTGATATATGCCTTGCCCAGACCGGTGTAGGCTTGGGTGTAGTTCGCATTCATTCTGAGCACTTCCATCCAAGGCTCAATGGATTCCTGATAACGGCCCTGACCATACAGATAGTTCGCAGAACGAACCATCTTGCCATAGAAGGTCTGCTCCATTACTGTAACAGTATTTTTGCCGGCATCCAAAACGAGCAAATTGTTTAAACTATCGGATTCAATGGACACGGGCTGTGTAAACAAACCCTTCTGATAGCCCATACCGCCGAACACCGACATCAAGTTACAGTTCTCGTCGTATTGATACAGGTGTCCTGTCGTAATATCGGCAATGGTAATTGCACCCTCATTATCAACGGTGATGTCTGTTAAAACCATACCGGAAATTTTACGGGCTTTATTCAATGTGTACAGGTCAATGTTCTGCGTAAATACGTTATTTCCCAATGCATTCAGCTTAGAGATGGATGTAGCAGAGGATTCAGACAGCGGGGATACCGTATAAACGAATCTGTCATCGGACCAAAACAGGTTGTTAAACTCAACAGGCTGGAAGGTTATACCCAACTGCTTATTTGCCTCAGCGGACAAGAGCTTACGCCAGAAGTATTCCACCTGCATTGCAGCGGTCATCTTCAGCTTATTGGTGCCATAGAAGCCCAAGAAGTTGTTTGCGCTATCCACCATCAATGCGCCGGTGTTGATGTTACCGGATGTAACATACATAATGCCCATATTATCAACGATGATCTTCTTGGGGTTATATGCAAGATTAGGATCCAGCAATTCGCCTACCGGCTTATTATAAACATGGGAGACATTACCTTCTAAATCCGATACCAAAATGCGGTTATTATCCGTATCGGCAATGTAAAGGCGTTGGTTCGCCTCACGGAAGAACAAACCTTGTGCGCCTTCAGACAAGGTAAGCACCTCGTCTTTATAAATGAATTCGCTTAATTCCTTGATGCAACGATAGTTCTTATCCAGTACAAGCACACGGGCATTGCCTGAATCCAAAACAAACACGCGATCTTCGTTGTCCACGAAAATGTCTCTGGGGTTTTTCATCGCTTTTGTTCCAGTAACACTTTCGTCAATAATAATCTTAACTTGATATGCATTTGTTGCAGGTACAGGCTTATTCTCCTCATAGGTATAGGTTCTGTCGGGCTGAACAGCAAATACTGTCAAGGCCGAAGAAGTCAGTACCAGCACCAACGCCAATAACAAGCTTCCTATTCTTCGTCTCATGTATACACCTCCATATCCACGGCTTAATCCTTAATGCCCGAGTGTGCCATTGTCTGGAGCATCTTGCTCTGCGTCAGGACGAAGGACACGATGGGAGGAATCATCAAAAGTACAGCAGCAGCAGCGGCAGCACCGGAACGGGAGATACCACCTGCGCTGATCTGGCTCAATGCTGTGGGGAGAAGCTTCAGCTCTTCCTTAAAAATGACACCGGCTGAGCCTGTATTCCAAACGTGAGTGAAGGAAAGCACCATAACGGTCATCCACGCAGGTTTCACGTTGGGCATAATCACATTCATAAAGATTACAAAGTCATTTGCGCCGTCCAGCTTTGCTGCATCCAACAGAGAGTCGGGAATCTGCAACATAAACTGACGCAGCAGGAACATATGCAGCGTAGAAGCAAGGGAAGGCAGAATCAATACGCCATAAGTATTGATCAGGCCCAGCTTTGCCTTAACAATGTATGCAGGAAGGGCTGTAACACCGCCAGAGAACAGCAGGGTCAGCATAATCAGCTTCCACAGTGTTTCCTTGCCGGGGAACTTCTTCTTTGCGAAGGGGTATGCAGCCATAGCGCCAATCAGAACGCCGATGCCGGTACTGCAAATACTTACAAAAACACTGTTAAACAGGTATCTGCTGAAAGGAACCGTCAGGTCAGATACCAACTGAAACAGTTGAGAATAGTGGCTTCCGGTGGGGTTAACCACGTAGAATCGGGGCGGGAAGATAAACAGCTCTTCAACCGGCTTAAAAGACTGGATAATGCTGTAGTACAGAGGCAGGCCCATAAACACACCCATAACCGCCAGCATAAGAAATACCAAAAAGTTACCGAAATGAGAGCGATTTAATTGTTTATGTAATTTAAATAATTTCATAATCTCTCTCCTAATCGTCTACCAATACTTTGTTGATAACCTTGTTTACAATCAGCATTACCATAAGCAGAACGGTACTGATTGCGCAGGCATAACCCAGCTCATAACGAACTCCGCCGTAGTCATCAATATGGTTAATAATCGTGTGGGTTGCATAGTTAACAGAGGGGTTGCCACACAGTGCAGCAGGAACTGCGCCCACTGCAAAGGAGCTGGAAATCTGCATAACCGCACCAAACAGAAGCTGAGGCTTCATCTGGGGCAGAGTCAGGAACCAGATTTCCTGGAAACGGTTGTGAACACCGTCAATTGCGCCCGCTTCATAGAGTGTGGTGTCCACAGTCTTGAAGCCTGCCAGGAAGGACAGGAAGCTGGTACCCAAGCTCAACCAAAGCTGAACAATGATACAGCAAACCAACATATAGTCGGTATCTGCCAGCCACAGAATCGGGGAGTCGATAATGCCAATTTTCATCAGAACACCGTTGAGCAGACCGTAACGGTCGGAGCTCAGGATGTACAGCCAAATGGTATAGGCAGAACCGGCAATAGAAGGTGCGTAGAACACCAATGTCATAAATGCCCGGATTTTGTTGGGTAATTCGTTAATAAACCACGCAAAGATAAAGCAGGCAATGTATCCTACAGGGCCAGTAATAAAGGCCATAATCATTGTGTTTCTGACTGCAATGATGAACACGTCATCGTTCAAAAACAGAGTTTTATAGTTGTCGAATCCAACAAAGTTAGGGGTCTGCAACATATTAAAGTCTGTAAAGCTCAGCACAATTGCCGCAACAACGGGTATAACCGTGAAGATAAAAAACGCAATCATAAACGGAGCAATCATAAAGTAGCTGGAGCGTTCTGTCCAGACACTTTTTGCTCTCGCTTTTAGTCTGTAAGACTTACTTATACGACTCATCACTTTCATCCTTTCAAAATAATCTTAGTTATTTTGATAAAATTCATTTCGCTTACGGAGAATTTCATCATTAATCTTGATTGTCCACTCCGTCAGCATTTCACGGGCATTAGC
>JAZNDB010000043.1:0-11761 GCA_045587845.1 Faecousia sp. | reverse complement strand
CAATAAATCAGCCAATACTTGATAATCCATACTTATTTCTCCATTTGATCCAGAACGTATTGTATAAAAACCTTCGGCGCTGCTTCCAGCGCGTTTTCGCTGACAACCATTTTGCCGTTATGGGCAGGAACATAGGGCATACCCTCGTCCAAAATGCCCACATCAAACATAGCGCCGGGCTTGTGCTGCAGGTAGTACGCAAAGTCCTCGCCACCCATAGATTCCTTTTTGGGGAAGATATTTTTAGAACCCAGCGTTTTGGCGGCAGCAGCCTCCAAAGCATCGGCAATGGCCAAATCGTTGATGAGGGCGGGGGTGTACTTGTAGGTCTCCAGCTCGGCTCTGCCACCCATCTGTGTGGCAACAGATTCGGCAATTTGGGTAATACGCTTGTAAATATGCGCATCCAGCTCTGTGCTTTGAGTGCGGACGGAAACGTTCATTTCCACGTGATCGCAGACAATGTTATTCACAGTGCCGCCGTGGATCGCGCCGACAGCGATAACCACCTTATCAATGGGATTCATTTCTCTTGCCCGCATAAACTGAATACCGGAGTATACCTGAACAGCCATTGCAATGGCATCCACGCCCTTGTGGGGATGGGCTGCGTGACAGGACTTGCCGTATAAATGCAGCTTAAAGCCACGGCTGCAGGCGCTGTTGCAGGTACGGTTGATCTGAAACTGATTGCACAATTTGTCTGAGCTGATATGGCAGGCAATGATCTCGTCTACACTGTCCATAAAGCCGGTGTCGCAAATGCTTTTCGCGCCGCCCAAAATCTCCTCAGCAGACTGGAAGATAAACTTCACACAGCACTTAATATCTTTTTCCATAGCCTTTAATGCCTTAATAGTGCCCAGTAGCATAGATGCGTGGGCGTCGTGGCCACAGGCGTGCATTTGACCGGGGTGCCGGGAAGCATAGGGCAGACCGGTTTCCTCCTGAATAGGCAGCGCATCGAAGTCCGCCCGGATTGCGATGGTCTTGTTGCCAATGCCCTCGTTCAGCGTGGCAATAATACAGGATTTTCCAATCTCCCGGGTGTAGGGAATACCAATGGCATCCAGTTCTCTGCAAATAATGGCGGCGGACTTGGGTAGATCAAAGCCGATTTCCGGCACCTGATGCAGCTGACGATAAATATCTACAATGTAATTTTTATCGATTTGCATAGGGAACACTCCTATAAAAATATATTTTCACCATTATAACACGAGTACGGGAATAAAGTCAATTTCTCGTTGCCTTTTTGCCAGCAATATGGTAAAATATAAAAAGTTTATGAAACGAGGGAAGTAAAATGGAAGAAGCAGCAAAGAAAAGAATGTTATCTGGCATCCAACCCAGCGGTGACCTGCATTTGGGCAACTACCTGGGCGCCATTAAGAACTGGAGCAGCCGCGCGGAGCAGTATGAGTGCTTCTATTTTATGGCAGATATGCATACCATTACTGTCCGGCAGACACCTGCCGACCTGCGTCGCCGCACCTTGGAGCAGTTGGCGCAGTATATTGCCTGCGGTTTAGACCCGGAGAAGAATACCCTCTTTGTCCAGAGCCACGTTCACCAGCACGCAGAATTGGGCTGGGTGCTGAACTGCTATACAATGTTTGGCGAGCTGAGCCGTATGACCCAGTTTAAGGATAAATCTGCAAAGAACGCGGAGAATATCAACGGCGGTCTGTTTACCTACCCTGCGCTGATGGCGGCGGATATTCTGCTGTACCAGCCGGACCTTGTTCCTGTTGGCCACGATCAGAAGCAGCATTGTGAGCTGACCCGTGACGTTGCCCAGCGGTTCAATAGCATCTACGGCGATGTGTTCAAAGTTCCCGAGCCCTATATTCCCGAAACCGGCGCCCGTGTGATGAGTCTGAACGCCCCCGATAGCAAAATGAGTAAGTCTATGCCCGAGGGCTGCGTGTTCCTTATGGAGCGTCCCGAGGATATCCAGCGGAAGTTTAAGAGAGCGATTACCGACTCCGATACAGAAAACTGCGTCCGCTTTGCCCCCGAGGAGAAACCCGGTGTGGCGAACTTGATGAGCATCTATTCTGCCGTTACCGGCAAAACCTTTGCAGAGATTGAAGCGGAGTTTGCAGGTCAGGGGTATGGCGCGTTTAAGCCCAAGGTAGGTGAAGCGGTTATCGAAACCCTCCGTCCCATCCGTGAAGAGGCAACCCGCTTGCTAAAGGATAAGGCATATTTGGAGAGCGTGTACCGCAACGGCGCAGAGCGCGCTTCTTATGAAGCTGAAAAGACTTTGCGTAAGGTCTATAAAAAGGTTGGCTTCCTGGCAAGATGATTTTGTAGGGACCGGCGTCCCCGACGGTCCGTTCTTGGCGCTCCTTTTGGGAGAGCTGGCAGCGGTGAGGAACGAGCCGCTGACTGAGAGGGTGGAAAGCGAGTTGTTCAATCTGTGAAAATGTGGCAACATTTTAAGACCATCACCAAGCATCACTTTTTGGTGATGGCGGGCTGCTTTAAGGTGGGGCTGTATTGGCAGGGTCTGACCCACGATTTGTCCAAGTATTCCCCCACAGAGTTTTTTAATGGCGCAAAATATTACCAGGGCACCCGTAGCCCCAATACCGCAGAGCGAGAAGAAAAGGGGTACAGCGAGGCCTGGATGCACCATAAGGGTCGTAACCGCCACCATTATGAATACTGGACGGACATCAGCAATAAAACCCGCACATACGAACCGCTCCATATGCCCCGCAGGTATTTGATTGAGATGGTGATGGATCGGCGGGCGGCCTGTATGACCTACCAGGGCAAGGACTATACTGACGGCGCAGCACTTGATTATTTTCGCAATAGCATTGAGCGCACCCGTATGCACCCCAGCACCCAGAAGGAACTGGACTTCCTGCTGGAAATGCTCCGTGACAAGGGTGAAAAAAGAACCTTCCGGTATATCAAAAAGCAGGTTTTAAAGAACAAACCCTTCCCTTGGGAACAGGCATAAATCTATCGACAATACTGTAGGGCGGGGGCTTGCTCCCGCCGTTTTTGTATAGGAATAGAAGGCGGCACTAAGGCACCGCCCTACATAAATTTTAAAGTGTGTTGTTAGTAGTTGTAAATGGCGGAGATTTATGAAGAGGGGCGTTTTTGAATGAGTTTGAATACCTTTTCAGGAAAAGCAAAATTTTATCATTCCAGACCAACTTACCCAGCAGAGTGTATTGACTATTTGATACAAGCGTATGGCTTGGATGAAAATAGCGTAATTGCAGACATTGGAGCCGGCACAGGTATTTTATCAATTCCGTTTTTGGAAAGAGGAATGGCGGTGTTTTCTCTTGAGCCAAACGATGATATGTTTGAAGAACTTTCAAAAGGGCTTTCGCAGTATCAAAAGTCTACCTGTTTTCATAGTACGGCAGAAAATACCGGTCTTACCGATCATTCTTGTGATTTGATTGTTGTAGGAACGGCACTTCATTGGTTTGATATTGATAAATTCAGATTAGAATGTAAACGCGTTTTGAAAAAAGAACAAGTTGCGATTTTATCAATATATAGTTGGTTTGATTCGACGAAAAAACTTTTGAATAGCCCTGAATATGTCGACAAACACGCAGAAACAGCAAAGGAATTCTTCACCCCACTAAAGATGAAAGAAATGCAGTTTGAATATAAACTTGATTATGATTGCGACCGTTTTGTTAATTTTATGCTTTCTCACGGAGATGCTCCGTTACCTGACGAGAATGGGTTTGAAAAATATGTAGCAAAAGTAAAGCACAGCTATGAAAAGTTTTATGACAATAAACGGGCAGAGCTTCCCTTCCTTGCAAAATGCTTTACAGCTATAGAAAATGTGGATTGATAAAGGGAATCTTTCCCGCTTTGCAGTATGTTTGAATAATATGATTAAACTTGGAAATACTGCTTACGGACAAAACAGAAAAATACGCTAAAATGGAAAATAATGCTTGACTTTTTCTGTATTTTGCGTATAATAAACTTCGTCCGTGTGATAGAGGATTAGTGTAACGGTAGCACACCGGACTCTGACTCCGTTTGCGGGGGTTCGAATCCCTCATCCTCTGCCATTAGATTCACCCTGGATTCTTCAGAATCCAGGGGTTTCTTTTTATTCTCTCCGCTTTTGAGGTTCAGAATGTTCTGAATTTCAAAGGCGGATTTTTTGTTTCCCTTACTTTTTCTCTTATCAGCTTACGGATTTGATGAAAGCCTGCATCCGATCTGCACTGTCTTTCTTCATCTTTTCTGTCACATGACCGTATACATCGAGGGTAAAAGCGGCACCCTAAGACCGTTGGTTTTCTAATTTATGGCCGTGCGGCCGGAGGTGGTCTGCGTTGCTTGTTTGCGGACGGCATGGCATAGATCACTGAATAATCGTTGTACCATATCAACCACCTCCTCTCGAAAAGTACGTCTTGGTGAATAGTCTTACTACCCACCTCCGACGCGCAAAGCCCGCTAAGCTGTCAAATTATTACGTTGTTATGGAACGGTAACCATAACTTAGGCGTCGATCGAGGTTTTGCTGGGGAGCTATCATACATCATAAACGAGAATTGTGAGGCGGCCACAAATGAATTGAGGCCGCCACGTTGCATATTTATAATACAATTTCAATCAAATCGCCGTTGCGCACAATCTTTGTGCCATATTCGGCGCTCAAAGTCTGCAGGGTTTCCAAAACTTCTTGGGTCACGGCGTCCCCAGCATCGTGGGGCAGACCCTTGACGGACTTGTCCTCGTGATAGAAGCCCAGCTCTACCGGCTTGATGGTGATTTTCTTTACTTGACCACCCTCAAATTCCAGCAGAGGCATTAGACCCTTGTAATTTTTAAACTCCGTTTCCAGACCACGCTTGCCACCGTCGGAACGGATATACATCGCCTCCTGAGCGGTAAGAGAACGGTCGATGCCGTAGCGGTCATGGTAATCCGGCGGGAACTGCTTGGGTTTTTCACTCTGAAAAATAAAGTTGGCGATGGAATAAAAAATAGGCTTGCCTTTGTACATCTCGATTGCCTTTATTTGGTGGGTGCCACTGCCAACCACAGCGCAGGCGCCCCAATCAATGCACCTGCGGGCAAATTCCTCAATGAAGTAATCCGGCTCCTCGTCCAGTTCTCCCTTGATCTCGTGGGAGTGGAAGCATACCACTACATACTCCGCCTCTTGCTTCGCAGCTTCAATGGTAAGACGCATCCGCTCCATATCTTGAGGATGGGGCGCAGAGGTCTTACCTTCCACCTCGCTGAGCTTGAATTCCACCGTGCCCAAATTGAAAATGCCGGGTTTGGATACGGTGTAGCCGCCACGCTTAGAGTTGTTAATACGTCCGTTGATATGGGTCGCATCCGCGATTTCCTCCAAGGCTTTCATGTGGTCTGCATTAACCAAAAAAGTCTCGCTGTGGCGCAGCATATTTAGTCCTGGGCGGGCAGGGATCATATGTCCGGGGTCGCCGGCACGGGCAGCGTCGTCACAGGTAGAAGTGATGCTCAGTACAGCCACCTTACCCTCTTTTGTTTCTACCATGGCCGGAGCAGTTGCCTCCGCAAGACTCATACCCGAACCGCACACAGGCATATTCTTGGCTTTCAGAGCCTCCAGGGTGCTTTCCACACCGCCGTAGGAGTAGTCCATGGTGTGGTTGTTAGCAAAACCGAAGCAGTTGAACCCGTATTTTAGGATATCATCCAGCACGGTAGGTTCTGCGGTAAGCCACAGACCGCCGCAGTATGTGGAGGCAAACCGGTCATAGTTGGACAGCACCATTTCCATATTGTTGATCCGCACATCTGCCTGTGTAATATAATCCCGGATAGGAGCCAGTCCCCGATAGCTTTCCGGCATATTTTCCATCAAAATGGAATCACCGGTAATACAAATTTTCATAATTCAAATCCTCCCATATTGTCCAGTACAAATTGCACAAAAACGCGGCTGCCGGTTTCCAACGCATCTTCATCCAGCAGAAAGTCGTTGTTATGGGGCAAGGTCGTGCAGCCTTTTTCTGCATTGCGGGTGCCTAAGCGCAGGAATGTGCTGGGCTTCTCGGCAGCATAAAAGGAGAAGTCCTCGGAGCTGAGCTTTTTGGGCATAGTTACGATGTTATCCTGCCCAACGATCTTTGCTGCCGTATCCAGTACACGCTGGGACACTTCCAAATGGTTTACCAGAGGCAGCGCCTTGGTATCCTCGTGGAAGTCAACCGTTCCACCCCGCCGGGCAGCCGCGTTTTTCGCCAGCGTGCGAATGTTGTCCACAATGAACTTCTCCACATTTGTATCGTAAGTCCGCAAGGACACCTTGAGCTGGGCATATTCGGGAATCACGTTGTCCGTGCTGCCGGCAGACAGCATACCCACAGAGCAGATATACTGCTCAAAGGGATTCATCTGGGTAGATTTCATCTGCATAATTCCGTTGTAGGTTTCCACCGCCATGGCCAATGCGTCCACACCGGACTGGGGCAGGGATGCGTGAGCGGACTTGCCGAAGAACTCAATGTGCAGAGGGTGAGAGGCCGCCATACACACACCGGGGCAGATGCCCACAGTGCCCACATCCAGCCAGTTTTCGATGTGCATACCCACGAAAATATCTGCCATATCAGCAATGCCGTCCCGAACAAGCAGCTTTGCACCGCTAAGTTCGCCCTCTTCACAGGCCTGGAAGATCAGAACGACCTTGCAGGTCAGTTCCTTTTCCACACTTTTCAGCGCCTTGGCTGTGCCCAGCAGCATGGCTGTATGGGCATCGTGTCCGCAGGCGTGCATAATGCCGGGGTGCTGAGAGCTGAAAGGCAGGCCGGTCTTTTCCGTGAGAGGCAAGGCATCTGTATCCGCCCGCAAGGCAATAGAAAAGCCTTTGCATTCCGGGTTTAAGAAGGCAACGATACTACTCTTGCCATATTCCTCGGTGTAGGGGATATCCAGTTTTTCCAGTTCCCGGCGAATCAGCGCCAGGGTTTTCGGCAGTTCAAATTTCAACTCCGGGTACATATGCAGCTCTCGCCGCAGGGACAGGATATATTCCTTATCTACGGAATCGATCACTCTTTTAATATCCATAATCTACCTCAAATCTCAAATGTAAAGTTTACCAGAGGGGCATGCTGCTGAGCGCCGTAAACATCCCGCTCTCCCAATGCACCGGAGGGCAAAGGACGGACGATGGTGGCTTTGATTGCCTTGGCATTGGGAAAATAGACGATGCTGATCACATCCGATTCCGGAATCTGATACAGCCCGGCAATGACCTTTTTGTTGATTACATCGGCTTTCCGGAGCTTTTCAAACATCTCCTGATCCTTCAGCAGCATATCCAGCGTCAACTCAAAAGGACCTGCGTTCTTAGAACGGATCACATTGGCAATATCCTTCAAACAGACTATCATCCTTCTACCTCCTCGTAACCGGTTTTAAACAGCTCCAGCGGATTTTCGCTGCGCAGCAACGCGTAAACGCTGAAAACATAGATCTCGCCCACCTTAATATCAGAAGGCGAGAACGGAAACGCCAGATTTCCGGCAGTGGCGATCCGTCCGGGATAACCGTAATGGAGTAATGTAGAACGGGCTACAGAGCAAGCAGCCGCAGAATGCTCCTGGGTATCTGCAACCACATCGATCACGATGCCGATTTCATGGGAAGACACCTGACTGTTCGGCTCTAACTGACCCATAACACCGTTCTTTCCGTAAACAATGAAGTCAAGGCTATAGTTAAAGTCGGCAGAAAGATTGTCCGCAGTCCGCTTTTTCAGATTCTCCAAAATGTCGTCGATCTGAGAGATAAAAATGGGATCCCGGTTACCGCAAATGGAGATGGTTCTGAACCCTGCCACCTTAGCGCCCTCCAGCTTGACGGAAGGCACTGCCTCAGGCACAAATTTGGAACCGGTCACCCGGACTCTGCGATCACTGTCGGCGGTAAATACGCATTCGGAAAGATCCAAATGGCCACCGGGTCCGGGCAGGATGTAAGGATTGGTCTTTTCGTAAAGGGTATGGGCGGAAACGGAGGTGGGCGTACACTTCCGGTCCGGGTTCAGGGGTTCTACACAGAAGTAGTCTTCTCCCAAATACCCCATAATGCAGTCAGAGGCACTGCCGGGGGTTGCGCAAATGGCGGCACACTCCAGAATCTTACCCAAATGCAGGGCCAGTGCTTTGTCATAGCCCAGTCGGATAGCCGGTGCCGCAAAGGCGGCAGGATCGTAGCAGCGGCCGCAGATCACCACCTGTGCGCCCGCATCCAGCGCCTCAATGATAGGCTCTATGCCCATTTGGGCGACGATATGGGTGCTGTCCAAAATGTCCTTTTCGGTCACTTCCGGCGCAGGGCCCAGCTTTTCGATCTTTCCGTTATGGAGCTGCTGAATCAGCATATCCTTATCAAATTCCGAGGAGATAACAGCCATCTTAAAAGAGAGCTTTTCTTCTTTTGCGATCTGTCGAATGATCTCTACCTCCCGGGCAACATGGACATCTGCACCGCAGCCGCCGGCAGTCCCGATCACCAGAGGAATATTCAGTTCACAGGCAGCCTTGAGCATCAGTGTCATATCCCGCTTCACAGCGGTGGCGTTGGTAAAGGGGATGCCGCTTCCTAAGTAGTAAGGACCAGGGTCGGTAGAACCCCCATCACAGGCAATGAGGTCAGGCTTTTGCGCCACACCTGCCAAAAAGGATGCCTCCGGAAACCCGTAACCCACAATTCCGCTGGGGGATAAAATCTTCAATTCTTTCATATCAATCACCCGTTAATACAGTTTTGTGTATTGGAAGTCATTGTCGATGCCCAGTTTTTTCAGAGCTTTCTCCCGAGCCTCGTCCACTTCTTGTTCGTGATTTTTGTAAAGGTTGTTTCCGTAACAGTCAATATCAACCACAAAGGGTCCCAGCTTGTCTATGGTCATATGCCAGGTAGCCTCAATGGTGCCCAACTCGTCAAACAGCTCCACATCGGTAATGTTGATGTTCTGTACCCAGAAGTTGGGGCTGACACACTGAGGGGACACATGGACGCACTTCTTTTTCTGCATCATAGCCATGGTTTCCTCGCCCATGGTGGTCTTGCCAATGATCATACGAAGACCCCACTCATCCACCGCTCTTGCACCCCATTTTTCAAAACGGATGCTGGAGGTGGGCATGAAGGAAACCAGCTTGAAGCTGCCATCTTCACGCAGGACGATGGGTCCAACATGGATCAAAAGGTCTCTTTGCTTACCTGCCTCCGGCAAAGGATGATTTTCATCCAGTACCCACCGGTGCAAACGGGAACGGCAGGTAAAGGCATCACCTGTAATATATACCACATCACCAAGCTTCAGCTGGGTTACATTCTGCTCAGAAAGGGGTGTTTTCAGATAATAGGTAGCCATTTATCTTACCTCCCTTCAAACCAGTCGGGGCTTGTCATTTCCTGAATCGTGCCGTCAGCACAAACACGGAAACTGCCGCGACGGGCAACCATGCAGTTGCTGCTGATTGCCACACAGATACCTGCAATATGGGTATAGGCATATTCCACATTGACACCCAACACGGAGGTGTCACCGCCGATACCCATAATGCCTACGCCCAGGCTGTTCAGCGCCTCGTAAAGATCCTCCTCGATCTTGCGGAACTGGGGATCGGGATTGTGAGAGCCCACAGTACGCAGACAAGCAGCCTCCTTGGCAAGGTTAGCGGCGATATTGGCTGTGCCGCCAATACCGATGCCCAGCACATTGGGCGGACAGATACCGCCGGAGCGGGTGGCCTCCACAAAAGAGTCAATGACGAATTTCTCAATACCCTTGATGCCATCGGCAAAGGCAACCACTCTGTGACGGGTACCGCCAAAGCACTCGCTGCCGCCGCCTTTGGCAACATAGGTAACCTCCAGATCTGTACCCGGAAAAAACTGATATGTAAAGTTGGGCACATTTTCACCTATATTGTCGCCGGGGTCATAACCGGTAAGCGGATGCTTCATGGTTGCCCGCAGAAAACCCTCTTTTGTGGCGCGGCGTACCGCATTCCGGGTTGCCTCCTCCAGTGCCATCATGCCGCCTTCCAGCTGACATTCGTTTCCCACCTTAAAGTAGAAAATAGGCCAACCAGTGTCGGGGCAGGCAGGATTGCCCAATTTGGCGGAAAGTCGGATGCTGTCCAAGGTCTTTTGCAGACCTTCCTTCGCTGCGGGACGGCTTTCCCTGCCGATGGCCCTCTCAAAAGCTGCGGCCACATCCGGTGAGATAACGGTAGAGCCTTTCTTGATGGCATTAAAAATTGCCTCTTGGTAAATTTTTTTGGAAATCAAAGTAAATCCCTCCTTCTATCCATATTGTAACGATTTGCTTTGGGTTCGTTATTGCATTTTTTCTATATTAGGTTGCATTTTTTCCGATTTAATGCAATAATATAGAAAACGCGCTGCAATAGAGAAAGGTCGGGATGAAATGGGAGAATTGATCACATTGGAGCAGTTTCAAGCATCCAAACGGAACTATCATATATACAGAATCCGTGAAACCAAAATTGCCCATCTGGATCACTATCATAATTACTATCAGGTTTGCTATGTGGTCAGTGGAGAGATCTTGCACCGACAAAATGATGACACCGTTACCCTCTGCGCCGGAGATGCCTTTATCGTACCACCGGGACTATCACACAGTCTGCACTTTCACAATGCTTACGCGGAAATATATTCCCTTGCTTTTGAAGAATCCCTGTTTGCTCCGGGGTTCCCCCAGTCAAATGCCTATCAATTTTTGGAAAGTCTGCAGTCCAAAGCTGCCGATCCCGCCCATAGCAGTGTCCGTCTTTGTATCACAATGGACCGGGATCAGCGCAGACTCATCGAAAACTTATTGGAATGCCTGATCCAGCAACAGCAAAACGACTGCTCACCCGGATTGTCTTCCGCTCCCAGCATAACCGCAGCCATTGTGTATCTGTTGGCACAGTGCTACTACCAGCACCCGCAGAATACCTCCGAACTGGATGAGCTTGCAAACTACAACAGCACCTTGCTGCAATGTGTCGCTTACATAGACTCCCATTTTCGGGAGTCGATTTCCCTAACAGAACTTGCCAAGCAATTTGGTATTTCCCGTTCCACCTTTTGTTCTGTTTTCCCGCAATTTACTGGGATGCCCTTGCAAAAGTATGTGGCTCAAAAGCGGATCAAAGAGGCACAGATTTTAATACGGTCCTGCCCGGAAAAGTCAATTTCCCAAATCGCCACAGAGGTTGGTTATCAGGATGATTCCACCTTCTATCGTAACTTCTTGCGGATTAGCGGTATTGCTCCTTTAAAATATAAAAATAATTTTCGTTATCGCGAAAACGATCACATAGAAAGCCTATAAATTGTTATATGATACATCTGATATAAATTGTTGAAATGTGTTTTTGTACCTGCTATGGGGCGATATTTTCCCTTGCTTTTTCCCTTACGGGGATGGTTAACGATGGTTAATGGCGGTTAAAAGTGGCAGGTAAATGTTTGGAATTGTCTGGTATTTGGTAGTAAACAGTTAACTTTGGTTAAAGAAAGCAGAAACTTCCCCGAATTCGAATCCCTCATCCTCTGCCAATAAAAAACACCACCCACTGGGTGGTGTTTTTTATTGGCCTCGGCTGGAGATTCGAACCAATAGCAGTGCAACTGTCCGGTGGACAGTTGCTGTCACCAGTTCAAAAACTGGTGGCTACATTAATTTTCACCGCAGGTGAAAATGTAAATTGAAGTTACCATC
>JAZNDB010000042.1:0-9775 GCA_045587845.1 Faecousia sp. | reverse complement strand
CTGGGTGCGACGGGTCAGCACTTCCATCTGGAAGGTGAGATATTCGTCGATAATCTGCCGCAGGCTCAGGATCTTAGGCTGCTTCTGGTCATCCACCAGCGCCAGCATGATGATGCCGAAATTGCTCTGCAGCGCGGTCTGCTTGTAGAGCTTGTTGAGCACCACCTGGGGATTGGCGTCCCGCTTCAGCTCAATGACAATGCGCATACCGTTACGGTCACTCTCGTCACGCAGGTCGGAAATACCCTCCAGCCGCTTGTCCTTCACCTGGTCGGCAATGGCTTTCAGCAGCTGGGATTTATTCACCTGATAGGGGAGCTGGTCCACGATAATACGGGTGCGGTCGCCGCCAAAGGTCTCGAAATTGGTGCGGGAACGGACTACCACCTTGCCGCGGCCGGTGGCGTATGCGGCCCGGATACCGCTGCGGCCCATAATGATGCCGGCGGTGGGGAAGTCGGGACCGGAGATATGCTCCATCAAATCCACTGCCGTCACCTCAGGGTCGTCCAGCACTGCCACACAGGCATTGATGACCTCCCGCAGGTTGTGGGGCGGAATATTGGTTGCCATACCAACGGCAATACCGTTGGAGCCGTTTACCAACAGGTTGGGGAAACGGCTGGGGAGAACTCTGGGCTCTTTCTTACTTTCGTCAAAGTTGGGGTCCCAGTTGACGGTGTCCTTTTCAATGTCCCGCAGCATCTGATTGGACAGCTTGGAAAGTCTGGCCTCGGTGTATCGGTACGCGGCCGCAGGGTTGCCATCCCCGTCACCGAAGTTACCCTGGCCGTCAACCAGCGTGTAGCGCATAGAGAAATCCTGGGCAAGACGCACCATAGCATCGTACACGGAGCTATCGCCGTGGGGGTGGTAGCTACCCAGCACAGCGCCCACGGTGGTGGCAGATTTCTTGTATTTTTTGTCAGATGTGAGGCCGTCCTCATACATTGTGTAGAGGATACGGCGGTGAACAGGCTTCAGACCGTCACGGACGTCGGGCAGGGCTCTGCCCACGATGACGGACATTGCGTATTCAATGTAGGATTTTTCCATTTCGTCCACCAGGTTGGACTGGGTAATATGCTGCTCGGGAAACAGAATATCCTCTGATTTATAATCACGATTATGTTTTGCCATTTTGGCACCTCCAAAGAGTAGGACTCTTTATTGTCATTGCGAGCCAGTGCGCACACTGGCGTGGCAATCTACTCTAAAATATTTTCGTACAATTCTTCCCATTTGGGATTCATCGTTTCAACTAACTGATTCTTTTTTCTTCTACTCCAGGATTTTATTTGTTTTTCCCTGGAAATTGCTTCATATCTACTACTTGTTTCCTCAAAAAATACCAGTTTATGAACTGCATATTTTGCTGTAAAGCTATTTGGGTCAGCATTTTGCTTATGTTCATAAATTCTTCTTATCAGATCATTTGTAACACCCGTGTACACTACCGTTCCTGTTTTATTTGCTAAAATATAAACGTAGTACATAAATCATCCTCTTTAGAAGAAGCGGATTGCCGCGACACTTCGTGTCTCGCAATGACGGGTGCATTATTACAACCTCCGCGTCATTCCGAGACCGGTTTACAAACCGGTCGTGGGAATCTGTTTTTTGCAGATTACCACCACACTTCGTATCTTGCAATGACGGGTGCATTATTACAACCTCCGCGTCATTCCGAGACCGGTTTATAAACCGGTCGTGGGAATCCGTTTTTTGCAGATTACCACCACACTTCGCGTCTCGCAATGACGGGCGCATTATTACAACCTCCGCGTCATTCCGAGACCGGTTTACAAACCGGTCGTGGGAATCCGTTTTTTGCAGATTACCACCACACTTCGTATCTCGCAATGACAACGAAAATCAAATATCAATATTGATTGCGTATTTTGCGTTGCGTTCGATCCAATCCTTACGGGGCTCAACCTGCTCGCCCATCAAAACGGTAAACACCTCGTCAGCGCGGCGGGCGTCCTCCAGAGTGATACGGCGCAAGGTACGTCTTTCCGGGTCCATCGTGGTCTCCCACAGCTCGTCCTTGTTCATTTCACCAAGGCCCTTATACCGCTGAATTTCAATCTTGGCATTGCTCTCGCCACGCATTTCCGCGGAAATCTGATCCCGTTCCTCGTCGGAATAGGCAACCCGCACCGTTTTGCCGCGGCTGAGCTTATACAGGGGCGGCACGGCAGAATACACAAAGCCGTTATCAATCAGCGGACGCATATAGCGGAAGAAGAAGGTCAGCAGCAAGGTACGGATATGAGCGCCGTCCACGTCCGCATCGGACATAATGATAATCTTGTGGTAACGGAGCTTTTCGATGTCGAAATCCTCACCGATACCCCCGCCCAGCGCCAAAATCAAGGGGTTTAATTTATCGTTGCCGTAGACCTTGTCTGCGCGGGCTTTTTCCACTTTCAGCATCTTACCCCACATAGCCAGAATGGCTTGGAAGCGGGAATCTCTGCCGCCGATGGCAGAACCTGCCGCGGAGTCACCCTCCACGATGTAAAGTTCGCACAGGGCGGGGTCTTTCTCGTTGCAATCCTTCAGCTTTTCGGGCATACCGCCAGACTCCAGACCTGTCTTACGGCGGGCATTTTCCCGGGCCTTACGGGCAGCTTCTCTTGCCCTGTTTGCCATCATCGCCTTTTCCAGAATGATTTTTGCGGTCTGGGGGTGTTCTTCAAAATAGGTAGCAAGCTGGTCGCCCACCACCTGCTGCACCAAAGTGCTGATGTAGGCATTGCCCAGCTTTGCCTTGGTCTGACCCTCGAACTGGGCGTCGGTCAGCTTCACGGAGATAATGGCGGTGATACCTTCGCGGCAATCCTCGCCCGAAACCTTGTCATCGCCCTTAATGATGCCGTTTTTCACACCGTAAGCATTCAGCACTCTGGTCAGCGCGGTCTTAAAGCCTGGTTCGTGCATACCGCCCTCGGGGGTGTTTACCTCGTTGGCAAAGCTCAGCATACTTTCGTTGTAGCCGTCGTTATACTGCAGAGCGATTTCCGCGCTGGCATCGTCCTTCATACCACTCATATAAATCACATCGTTGTGAATGGGGGTCTTGTTGCGGTTACACCAGGTGACGAACTCCCGGATACCGCCGGCGTAGCACATACTCTCCCCGATGGGCGTGTCGCCACGGTTGTCGGTGATAGAAATGTTCAGACCTGCGGTGAGGAATGCCTTTTCCCGCATACGGGTGTGCAGAGTTTCGTAATCGTATTCTACGGTGTCGAACATCTCCGGATCGGGCTGGAAGGTGACCTCGGTGCCGGTTTTTTCGGTTTTGCCGACGATTTTCATCTCCTGGGTGATGTGTCCCCGGGCAAACTTCATTTCGTAGATGTTGCCGTTTTTATAGACGCGGGCGGGGAGCCATTCCGACAGGGCGTCTACTACGGAAGCGCCCACGCCGTGCAGACCGCCGGAGACCTTATAACCGCCGCCGCCGAACTTACCGCCGGCGTGCAGTACCGTGAAAACAACCTCCAAAGCGGGCTTACCGGTCTGGGGCTGAATATCCACGGGGATACCGCGGCCGTCATCGGTGACAGTGATAGAATTTCCTTTGTTGATGGTAACGGTGATATTCTTACAGTAGCCTGCCAGCGCCTCGTCGATGGAGTTATCCACAATTTCGTACACCAGATGGTGCAAGCCGCTGGCGGAGGTGGAGCCGATATACATACCGGGTCTTTTCCGAACAGCCTCCAAGCCTTCCAGCACCTGGATCTGTTCACCGCCGTATTCCTGTGTTACCTTGGTTTCTTCAGACATTTTACATACTCCTTCCCTCACGGGTCATTGCAAACCAGTGCGCACACTGGTGTGGCAATCTCAAAAATCAACTTATTACCTTAGATTGCCACGGGTGCTACGCATCCACGCAATGACATAATAAGAGATTGCTCTTTCAATTCCTAATAATATACCTTTGTTGGGGCGACCATTGGTCGTCCGCTTCTCCGGTTTTTTGTATCGGACGAGTAATGCTCGCCCCTACAGGTTATTTTATTGTTCCATTTTCTATCTCAATGGTTTTTCCTAATTTTGTAAATCTGCCAGGCTCGCAGCAGGTGATGAACACCTGTCCGCTTGTGATTTGGTTCAGCACAAAATCCTGCCGCATAGGGTCTAATTCCGACAGAACATCGTCTAACAGTAAAACAGGAATCTCTCCCGTTTCCTTTTCCATAAGCCGCCGCTGGGCCAGCTTCAAGCTGATGGTTGCGGTACGGGTCTGCCCCTGTGAGCCAAAGGCTTTTATGGAAAGACCCGAAAGAGCCACGTCAAAATCGTCCTTATGGGGACCTGTCAGGCATTGCCCGCTATCCAGCTCTGCCCGGCGGTGGCTTTCCAAATGCTCCCTGAGCTTTCCCTCCAGCTCCGCGGTTGGAGCAAAGGGGTCGGAAATGTTGGAAACTGTGTGATAACGGAGGAAAAATTCCTCTTTTCCGCCGGAAAAACTTTCGTGATAGCTTTTCGCCTCACGGCCTAGGCTCTCAAAAAACCGCGCCCGATAGGAGATGAGCATTGCCCCCACCTGACAGAGCCGGCTGTTAAACTCCGGCAGAATATCCAGCAGGGCGGGATTTTCGTGATAATCCTTTAAAATACGGCTTTTCTGCTCCAGAATGCGGTTGTATTCGTTTAGCGCCGCCTCGTAATTGGGCCGTATCTGGCAAATGGCGTTGTCTGCCAACCGCCGCCGCAGAGAAGCGCCGCCCTTTAGAATCAGCAGATCCTCTGGGCAGAACAGAACGGTTTGTAAAACCCCTGCAATTTCGGCGGTGGTTTTCTTTTTCACTCCGTTGCGGTATAGCTGGCGGGGCTTTTGGGAGGGAAACAGAATCCAGCGAAGGGTCTGCTCCCGTTCCTGGGAAAACACATTGCCTTCCATTTGGGCAAAAGATGCACCGATTTTCACCAATTCCGCGGTTTTCTGGGCGCGAAAGGCCCGTCCCGCGCCTAAAAATGCGATGGCCTCCAGCAGATTGGTCTTTCCCTGGGCGTTATCCCCTACCAACAGGTTTACGCCACTGTCAAATTCCGCAAACAGTGATGAATAGTTGCGGAAATTCTCCAAAGCAATACTACTTAGCTTCATCTGCGCAAATTAAAATCACGTTGCCCATAAAGGAGAATTTGTCGCCGGGGTAGAGCTTTTTGCCCCGCATCGTGCAAACTTCTCCGTTTACCTTCACCCGTTCCTCCAAAATCAGTTGCTTGGCCTCACCGCCGGAGTAAACAAGGTTTGCATACTTCAGCGCGTCCTGCAGTTTGATAAATTCCGTGTGGATGACCAGGAGCTGAGCGTTATCCTTTTTCGTTACGGTTACTTTCATAAATTTACCTTTCAAAAAAACCACTTTCCTCCCCCAGAGGGAGGGCCAAGTTTTTTAATTTTTAATTCTCACCGGCAGGACCATATAGGCAAAGTCAAACTTATCCTCCACGGGGGTCATCACGATGGGGCTGATACTGTTGGTCAGCTCCAGGCATACCTCCTCGGAGGGAACTGCCCGCAGCGCGTCTGCCAGGAATCGCACGTTAAAGCCGATTTCCAGCTCTTTGCCGTCACCTGCCAGAGAGCATTTATCCTCTGCCACACCGATGGTGGTGTTGGTGCGCAGCAGTACCTCCTGGTTGGAGAACTGGCATCTTACAGGGCTCTTGTACTTTTCGGAAACAATCAAACCTACGCGCTCAATACAGCTAAGCAGCTCTCCCACATTTGCCACCAGCTTTACGGGGCATTCGGTGGGAACAACCTTCCGCCAGTTCAAGAATTCACCTTCCAGCAGGCGGCAAATCAGTGTCGCCGCGCCAATCTGGAACAAAATGTGCTTTCTGCCCAGGGTAAATTCCACATCTGCGTCGTCCTGTAGAATTTTTTCCACTTCCTTCAGACTTTGGGCGGGGATAACAAAGGACAGCGTTCTGCCTGTGCTTGCTTCGCAGTGATAGGTACGGCGGGCCAAACGGAAGCCGTCCACGGCGATGGCAGAGATTGCCTCGTCCTCCACTTCAAACTTCACACCTGTTTGAATGGGTCTGCCCTGATTCTCAGAAACGGCGAAGATTGTGCCGTTAATCAGCTCTTTCAGCGCCATCTGGGGCATTTTGATACCCTTACCGTCGCCCACGTCAGGAAGCTCGGGATAATCCTCGGCAGATTCGGCGGAAATGGTAAAGGAGGCATAGCCTGCGCGAATGGAAACCTTATAGTTTTCATCCACCACCACAGTTACCTGCCCCTCGGGAAGTCTGCGGATAATATCGCCGAACAATCTTGCAGGCAGAACGCACGCGCCCATATCGGAAACCTCTGCATCAATCACGTAGGTGATTGCCGTTTCCATATTGTAGCCTGTCAGGCTTAAGCTGTCGCCTGCCCGACACAAAATACCCTCAATGGTAGAAAGAGAACTCTTCTGCGCCACGGTACGGCCGGTAATATTCAGGCCCATAACCAGCATACTTTTTTCACAGGTAAAACGCATAGTAAAAACCTTCTTTCTTGAAAATAAGAAATATAAATATATATTTAGATATTTTAGGTAGTAATCGTAATAGTAGGGAAATCTTTTGTGGAAAAGGCGGTTTTTCCCTGTAATTTCAACATCTTTTTTTCCACAGAAAAGGTCTAAAAAATCCAAAAACTTTCAACAGAGAAAAAGCAGTGTTTTTCGATTGACACTTTTCCACAGAAAAATTCTGCACATTCCACAACCGCTGTGGAAAAAAATATCCTTTGTAGGGGCGAGCATTACTCGTCCGTACACCAGAAAAAAACATCAACGTAACAGACGACCGATGGTCGCCCCTACATTTTCCTGCTTTTTCGCGGTTATAAACAGGAATTGATGTTTGCGGTGATATCCCGAATGTGGTTTTGCAGGGGGGTATTGCCCGCTTTCAGCTCGGTTTCCACGTTTTTGATGGAATTTAAGACGGTGGTATGGTCTCTGCCGCCAAATTCCTTGCCGATTTCGGGGGTGGACAGGTTGGTGAGATTGCGGATCAGGTAAATTGCCAGATGGCGGGCCTCCGCAATATCCTTGGTACGTTGGGCGCCCCGAATAATGCCCTCCTCCAGATTGTAGAACTTACACACCTGATTGATAATCAGATTGGGTGTGGGCAGGGAGTTGTTCTCATTTTTGAACATATCCCGAATCACCGCGGAGATGTTTTCCAGCGACAGCTCCATACCGTCCAAATCGTGGTAGGCCTTGATTTTTTTCACAGTGCCCTCAATTTGACGGACGTTGTTGGTGACGTTTTCAGCAATGTAGTTACACACCTCACCGGACAGATCCAAGCCCAGAGAATGGGCTTTGGTTTTGATGATGGCCATACGGGTTTCGTAATCGGGGGGCTGGATATCCATAATCAGACCCCATTCAAAACGGGTACGCAAGCGGTCCTCCAGAGTGGACATATCGCTGGGCTTTCGGTCGGCGGTCATAACAATCTGCTTGTGGTCCTCAAAGAGCTTGTTGAAGGTGTGGAAGAACTCCTCCTGGGTACCTTCCTTGCCGGCGATGAACTGAATATCATCGATGAGGAACAGATCTGCCTCCCGATACTTACTGCGAAATTCAATGTTCTTACCGGAACGAATGGCCTCTACCAATTCATTGGTGAACTGGTCGCCCTTAATGTAAACCACGTTGGCAGTAGGATTTTTCTTGCGGATACCATTGGCGATGGCGTACAGCAAATGGGTTTTGCCCACACCGGGAGGGCCGTACAAAAACAGAGGGTTATAGGCCTCGCCGGGGGTCTGGGATACCGCAAGGGAGGCGCTGTGGGCCATACGGTTGGAAGGGCCAACGATAAAGTTATCGAAGGTGAACTGGGGATTGAAATCCATATTGGTGGAACTCTTTCCCTGGGCCTTGTAGGCCTGGTATTCCTCCGTGACGAACACCTTGAATTTGGCGTCGGATTGGAACATCTCTTTCAGCGCGTCCTGCACGTATTCGGTGCAGCGGCGAACAATCATATCCTTGCGGAACTCGTCGGGGGTGCAGATAATCAGAAATTCGTCGTTAAGCTCCACAACCTCCGCATCGTCCAGCCAGGAAGAGACCATCGTGGGGGTGATTTTTTCTTCTAAGTAGTTAATAATTTTTGCCCAAACATAGGCTGCTGCAAACATAAATAGCTCCTTTCTTTCTCAAAAAAACAACTGTCAATTACAGAAAAAACAGGCATACTTTCTCACCCTAGATTTTATCACAGAAACGGAAAAAAAACAAGGTTTTTTCCACAGATACATTATAATAAAATAAAAGGAAAAAGCAGGGGCCCCCCTGCTGCTTTCTGCAATACCATCATACCACAGAAAAAGGAAAAAGTCTTCCCAACCTTTTACCAACCTTATAAACGGAAAAAACAACCTTTTTTGCTAAGAAAGTTTGGAAAACAGGGTGTTTTTTGCTTTTCACAGGGAAAAACACACAAAAAGTTCCCTGTGGAAAACTCTGAATATTTTGTAAACTATTTTGGCAGACAGTTGCAAAAACGCAAATTTATCCATATAATAAGACCAAGAAAACAAGAGGGTGGAACAATGGGGAATTTACCGGATCGAATGAAGGCGTGGCTGCGCCATTTTATGCTGGGCCGCTACGGCACAGACAAGCTGAATATGGCCATTTTATCGGCAGGGGTGGCGCTGTCGGTTTTGGTGTTTTTGATTTCCAATCCATTGTTGGACGGAATTCTGACGCTACTTGCCTACGGGCTGATGTTTTGGGCGATTTTCCGTATGCTCTCCCGCAATACCTACAAGCGGTATCAGGAAAATCGGCGGTATCTGCGGTTTTTGGAGCAAATCAAAGACAGGGAGCACCGCTATTTTCAGTGCCCCCGTTGCCGGCAAAGTGTGCGGGTGCCCCGGGGAAAGGGAAAAATCTCTATCACCTGCCCCAAATGCAAGGAAAATTTCATTAAAAAAACCTAAGGATATGTGTCTCCTTAGGTTTTTTTATTGCTTTTCGGAAAATCCAACACGGCGGCTTGCCTCCCTTTACACAAGGGAGCCTGCGGTGGTTATGATTTCTTAAAAAATTTACAGGACGGGTTGATGTTGCCGGATAAATGTTGTAGAATAGAAAGACGCTGTGTTTTATGGCATTCTATGAGAAAGAAAGAGGAGCATTCGAATGGGCGAATTTATCATTATGCTGCGCAATGTGCTGATTTTCGTGGCGCTGGCAGTTCCCGGGTACATACTGGTTAAGGGCAAGCTTTTGAAACCGGAGCAATCCGGTGTGCTTTCCAAGCTTCTGATGTATCTGGCGCTGCCGTTTATGATTTTTTCCGGCGTTGTAAAGAATTTGACCTTTAATAAAGAATCTCTGCTGCTGCTGGGCGTAGTTGCGCTGCTGGGCATCGGGGTGATTTTGGGTATGTTTTTTGTTTCCGCGCCTTTGGTAAAAATGGAAAAGGACAAAAAAACACGGGGAATGCTGCGTTTTTGCGCTGTGTTTGCCAACAACGGCTTTCTTGGCATTCCGCTGGCCGTTGCAGTATTTGGCGGGGATTCTCCGGTGTTTACCGTGCTGATTGTGCTGAATATTATCAACAACGTGCTGATGTATACCCTGGGCGCATACCTGGCCACCGGGGATAAGAAGAACATCAGCGTGAAAAAAGCCTTTCTGAATCCGGTTTTGGCGGCATTTGTGCTGGGCTGTGTCTGCAACCTTCTGGCTGTAAAAAAATATGTTCCGGAGAT
>JAZNDB010000041.1:0-2066 GCA_045587845.1 Faecousia sp. | reverse complement strand
TCCCGGTATCATACGATACCGGGATTTTCTCTTATATTTTTTCTAACAATGCCTCTAATTGAGACAGCGCCTGAATCTCGTAATCGGGAAAAGCATCTCCTTTAACCGCCTTGCCTTGGGGGTTGACCCAGCAGGTTTTCATACCCCCCTGCTGACCGCCCAAAATATCCGAGGTTAAGCTATCGCCCACCATCATTGCCTTGGTGACATCAAACCCGGGAATTTGGGCAAAGCACCGCTGAAAATACAGAATATCCGGCTTATTCGCCCCAATCTCCTGGGATACGAAAATCTTCTGAAAATAGTGACTGATGTTGGCGCTTTTCAATCTGCCGGCCTGCACCTTTGCCGTGCCGTTGCTGGCTAAGTACAGCTTATACTTTTTGCTAAGGCTCTGCAGCGCCGCCAGCGCACAGGGGAGAAAGTAATGTCCAACAGACAGATTATCTTCATATGCTCTTGCGCAAGCCTCGGGATGCACTTGCAGGCCAAACTCCTGAAACAGCGTTGCAAAACGACCCACCAAAACCTCCTCACGGGTCAGTTCCTTTCTCTCCAGACGTTCCCAGTGGGCTTTGTTAATCAGGCTGTAGCGGGCCATTACCTCTTCTGTAGGCTCTAACCCGAAAAACCGAAAGGTTTTTCCCAATGCCAGACGCTCTGCCTTGTGAAAGTCCAAGATCGTGTCATCCAAGTCCAAGAACAAAAACTCAATCACTGTTTTTCCTCCTAAAAATCTCGTTGGAAAGGGCCGCAAACTGGGCAATGTCCAAGGTTTCCCCCCGCACATTTTCAGGCAGACCACAAGATGCAATCACCTGCCCTGCCCCCTCCTTTCCCAACTCGGGGAATCCCGCCGCCAAGCCGTTTTGCAGCTTCTTTCTGCGCATGGCAAAGCTTGCTCTGACTGTGCGGAAGAAGGTAGCCTTATCCAGAATCTCCCAAGGCAGCTCCTTGCGGATCTTCAGCATTACCACCGCAGAGGTCACCTTCGGCTGGGGCATAAAGCAGTGGGCAGGTACATCAAAGAGAATTTCCGGCACGCCATAGAACTGGCAGAACACCGTAAAGGCGCTGTAATCCGCCGTGCCGGGCTTTGCTGCAATCCGTAAGGCCACTTCCTTCTGCACCATCACTGTCACTGCCTCGAAGCACTCTGCCTCCAGCAGAGCCGTGAGGATGGGAGAGGTGATATAATAAGGCAGGTTCGCGCAGGCCATAGGGCGCAAGCCATTCAGCTTCTCCTGCACCAAATTAGGGATATTCTGCTTCAGCACATCGTCCCAAACAATTTCCAAATTAGAAAACGCCCCTACTGTCAAATCCAAAATTGGCTCTAAGCGCTTATCCAACTCCACCGCGCAAACCTTCCCCGCCCGCAGACAAAGCTGCTGGGTCAGCGGACCAATTCCCGGGCCAATCTCCAGCACGCCTACAGTTTCATCCACACCTGCGTCCTCAGCAATCCTCTCCGGCACCCAACCCGCAATCAAGAAGTTTTGCCCCTTCGCCTTGGAGAAATGAAAACCGTACTGGGCAAGGAGCGGCTTCATAATCTGAATATCACATACATTTATCATAAAAGAAATCCGCCTTTCTCCTGCTATCATAGCAGAAAAAAGGCGGTTTTGCAAGTTTATATGGTTTAGCTGTGTTTCCAATCGGCATCGCCAAGGAAATAGACTGTACAGTTACGACGACCGAACTGGAATGCCTCCTCCAGAGTGGGCATATACAGGTCCAGCCGCTTGTTCTTGATTGCACCGCCGCAGTCCTCTGCCGTGCTCAGTCCATAGATGTATGCGCCATCGTTGGACACGATAAACATACGGGTTCCGTAGGGAATCACCGTGGGGTCAACAGCCACAACGCCCCATTTTACGGGAGCACCGTTGGCGGTGATCTCGTCACAGCCGGCATCCATGTGGGTGTAGGCAGTTGCCAGGAAGGTGTCCTTGCGAATGTAGGTCAGCACTTCGCCGGTGGGCAATACGATAAAGCCGTCACCGATCAAGGGCTGTGTGGCGGTCTGACCAACCTGCTCGCCGGTACCTCTTGCCACAACC
>JAZNDB010000040.1:0-2484 GCA_045587845.1 Faecousia sp. | reverse complement strand
GCGGCAGCGCAAAGCTGGAAACCTACAAATATGTGCCTGCGCTGATCAATGATTTGCAAATTGCTGACAAATTGGAAGCGGCTGCAATCAAGGTTCTTGGCCCCGAAAATATCTTCCCCAGAAAGGAAGCTCTTGGCGGTGAGGACTTTGCCTACTATATGCAGCATAAGCCCGGCGCTATGTTCAATGTGGGCATTTTGGAAGAGAGTATGCCCTATGTTCCTGCCCACAACGGCAAGCTTGTCATCAGCGAAAACGCACTGGAGGCTGCACCCAAAATTTTTGTACAATACATTTTAGATCAAATGGAGAAATAAGTATGGATTATCAAGTATTGGCTGATTTATTGTTTCCCAATGTAACCGACACACCGGAGGATATGGAGGTCAGATTCCCCTCCCGGAATGCCCCCGAGGGCGCGGTGATCACCCGTATGGCGCCGTCCCCCACCGGCTTTGTCCATTTGGGTAATCTGGTACAAGGTCTGATTTCCGAGAGAATGGCACACCAGAGTGGCGGCGTGCTGTTTTTGCGGGTGGAGGACACCGACGCCAAGCGGGAAGTTCCCGGTGCGGTGGAAGTTCTGATCGACACGCTGAAGCACTACGGAATCTGTTTTGACGAGGGTGCTACCCACAGCGGCGACAGTGGTGCCTACGGCCCTTATCGTCAGCGGCAGAGAGCCACCATTTATCACGTATTCGCCAAAAAATTGGTGGCAGAGGGACAGGCCTACCCCTGTTTCTGCACAGAGGAAGAGCTGACCGCTATGCGGGAAAAGCAGGAGGCAAGCAAGGAGAATTTCGGCTACTACGGCAAATATGCCATTTGGCGTGACCGCTGCATTGAGGATATCAAAGCAGAAATTGCTGCCGGTAAGCCTTGGGTACTGCGTTTCCGCAGCACCGGCTCTATCGAAAACCAGTTTAAGTTTGACGACGTGGTCAAGGGCAAACTGACCATTACGGAAAATGATATTGACCACGTTCTTTTGAAGTCCGACGGCATTCCTACCTATCACTTTGCCCACGCAGTGGACGATCATTTGATGGGCACTACCCACGTTGTCCGTGGTGACGAGTGGATGGCTACGCTCCCCTTCCACATTCAACTGTTCAAGGCGCTGGGCTTTAAGCTGCCCAAGTATGTGCATATTGGTCCGCTGATGAAGATGGACGGCACTTCCAAGCGAAAGCTCTCCAAGCGGAAAGACCCGGAGCTGGCGCTGACCTTCTACAAAGCAGAAGGTTTTCCCGTTGCGGCTGTGTACGAGTATATTATGACCCTCTTAAACTCCAACTACGAGGATTGGCGCCGGGCAAATCCCGACGCGCCTGCTACGGAGTTTAAGTTCAGCGCTAAAAAGCTGAACCCAGCGGGCAACCTCTTTGACTATGCCAAGCTGACCGACGTTTCCAAGAATGTGATTGCCACGATGGACGCGGAAACTGTATACGCACTGCTGGTCGAATGGGCAAAGGAATTCGATGCCGACTTTGCAGAAAAGCTGGAAAGCAACCCCGATTACGCAAAGGCAATTCTCGCCATCGGTCGGGGCGGCAAAAAGCCCAGAAAGGACATTGCCGTTTGGAAAGAAGCCAAGGATTATATGGGCTTCTTCTATGACGCGTATCTGGAAAAGCCGGTATTTGATGAGAAGTTCTCCAGCAACACTGTTAAGACCGCCCTTTCCAAGTTCCTGGAGAAATTCGACATTGCAGACGATCCTTCTGTTTGGTTTGACAAGGTCAAGGCCATCACCGAGGAGATGGGCTTCACCACCGATATGAAGGCCTACAAGGCTGACCCGGACGCCTTCCCCGGCACGGTGGCTGATGTGTCCACTTTCATTCGGCAAGCAGTTACCGGCAAGACCAACTCCCCTGACCTGTACACTGTAATGCAGATTCTGGGCTATGACAGAACAGTTGCCCGAATCAAAGCCGTTATGGAGACACTGTGAGGCACCCAATGAAGCAGAAAGCGATTTTATTCGATATGGATGGCGTGCTGATTGACTCAGAATTTCTTATGCGGCACTCCGCCATTCAGGCGCTGGCAGATTACGGCATCACCGCGACCCACGAAGATTTTTTGCCCTTTACCGGTATGGGTGAAGATGTATTCGTAGGCGGTGTAGCTGAAAAATACGGTCTCAAATACGAATTCGCTATGAAAGAGCTTGCATATGACTATTACGGTCAGCAGGTAAAGGATATGACCGAAGTTCCGGACGGCATCAAGGAAATGCTCACAGCCCTCCACAAAAAAGGAATCGTCCTTGCGGTATGCTCTGCCGCGGATTTGCGAAAGGTCAGATACAACATTCAGGCAATCGGTGTGGACGAAAGCATTTTTGCAGCGCTGGTCACCGGGTCTGATGTAGCCCGTAAAAAGCCATTCCCGGATATTTATTTGGAGGGCGCCCGCCGTGTTGGCATTGCGCCTGAGGACTGTCTGGTGGTGGAAGATAAGTCGGATCGT